>JAHHJO010000579.1:0-3327 GCA_018680275.1 Bacteroidia bacterium | reverse complement strand
CTAAAAATGAAGCACTACAGGTCATTAGTGCAGTTTTACTGACAGACCAGAAGGTTGAAATCTCAAATATTCCTGATATTCTCGATGTGAACAGGATGATTTCTCTGTTAAAGGGTCTCGGAGTTTTAGTGGAGAAAAAAGAATCGAACACATTCTCCTTTCAGGCAAAAAATATTGACCTTGACTTTTTTGCATCCAAAGATTACCTCGCTGAAGCAAAAAAAATAAGAGGTTCCGTCATGCTACTCGGGCCTCTCCTTGCAAGATTTGGTAAGGCTTTTTTACCCAAACCAGGAGGTGATAAAATCGGTCGTCGCAGACTGGATACACATTTTCATGGCTTTATTTCCCTGGGTGCTATATTCAACTATAATGAAGACAAAGATGAATTCTTTCTTGAAGCCAAAAAGCTGACAGGAAAATATATTCACTTGGAAGAAATTTCTGTAACAGGGACAGCCAACGTTGTAATGGCTGCTGTTCTTGCCAAAGGAACCACCACCCTGTACAATGCTGCCTGTGAACCCTATGTACAGCAACTTTGTGAAATGCTCAATAAAATGGGCGCTAACATTTCTGGAATTGGATCTAATCGTCTGACAATTGAAGGGGTTGAGTTTTTAGGAGGAACAACGCACCAGGTTTTACCGGACATGATTGAGATTGGCAGTTTAATCGGTCTTGCAGCTATGACACAATCTCCGTTGACAATTAAAGATGTTCGGGTGGATAAGCTGGGGATAATCCCATCTGTATTTCAAAAGCTTGGTATTAAGATGGAAATTGCAAACGACCATATTTTTGTGCCGGCTCAGGAGTCTTATGAAATATCACAATTTATCGATGGATCAATCCTTACTATTTATGATGCCCCCTGGCCTGGTTTTACACCTGATTTGTTGAGTATTATTCTTGTGGTAGCGACACAGGCTAATGGTAGTGTGCTTATTCACCAAAAGATGTTTGAAAGTCGCTTGTTCTTTGTAGATAAACTGATTGATATGGGTGCGCAAATAATTCTTTGTGATCCTCACAGGGCCACAGTAATTGGCTTGGACAGAAAAAGTCAACTACGAGGGATTACTATGAGTTCTCCGGATATTCGGGCAGGTGTGGCCTTATTGATTGCTGCACTTTCAGCAAACGGAACCAGCCAAATTGAAAATATTCATCAGATCGATCGTGGATATGAGAGAATTGATGAACGGCTCAATGCATTAGGGGCAAATATTCAGCGGGTTACTAACTGGTAACATTCAGGTCTTTACCATCATAATATCCTGTCTGAGCATTCCTGATCATCTTTGTCATGTAGGTAATTTGTCCAACATGATAACTACAATGCTCTATAACATGCACAATAATTGACAATACGGTTTCGTCAAATCCCTGTACTTTTTTCTCTTCATCAAGCTCGTTAAACTCAAGCTTTTGAATAATCCTTTCTGAAAACAAAACAGTTTCCTTCAGTGTATTATATAAAAATGTCTTCTGCGGTTTCTTATTCGGAGCAAACTCCTTGTCTCTTTCTCTTGTGTCTTTTTCAGTCCCAATCCCCGATAGTACATACTGCCGTATGTTTCCTTCCAGGTGCAAAAGCAACACACCGATTGAATTTGAATTATTATTTACACTTTCCCAGATTTCTTCTTCGCTAAGCATAGCTAAGCACTTCTCTACCCTGAAGAGTGACTCCTCAATCATTCTTCTTCTGTACTCTGACTTAATTATTATCAATACATTATCAATCATTTGCCAAAGCTATAACAAGGATTTGAATTTTTGTGTCCGGTATTTCATGTAATAAATGATAGGCCGCCTCAATTGTTGCTCCAGTTGTGATAACATCATCAACTAAAAGAATTGATTTACCAATGGCTCTTTCTGGAGCTTTCAATCGAAAGGAATGAAGTACGTTTTTAAAGCGTTCTGATCTTCCCTTTTCTGTTTGAGACCTTCTTTTGCCTTTCTTTATCAACAAGTCATCACATAGCTTTGTTTGAAGTTCCTTACATACTGCTTCTGCAAATAAGGTGCTTTGATTATATCCTCTTTTTCTTTTTCTCCTTTGGTGAAGCGGTATGGGAATAAGCAGATCTATTGGTTCAAATAATTGAGACTGTTTAATCATTTTACCGGCTTGGCGGCCGAATACAGATGCAACATCTCTTCTTTGCTTGTACTTTAAAGCATGGATTGCCTTTTGTACAGCACCATCCTTAATAAAATTATATAGTGCTGCTGCATGCAGCGTTTCTACTCTTGCGCTAAGCCTTTTGTTCATTTCATTATTCCGGACCTGGAAGTGATTGGTATAACCTGTGATTAGCTTACAGTCCAGGCAAAAAACATCATCTTTGACAGGCGCATCGTTTTCACAGGAAATACATTGCGGAGGATATATCAGGCTTAACACACCCTCAAATAAAAGTTTTATGTGTTCACGGAAGTTAATGATGTTATAAAAATAAAAAAACGCCTGCCTTTGAGGATAGGCAGACGTCTCAAAACAAAACGAAAAACCAACTTTATCTTATATTCCTTTTCTTAGTTTAACAGAAATATCTTTCTCTTTGTTTCCTCTAAGTACCTTTAATTTTATCGTGTCGCCGACTTTTGCAAACTCCATTTCATTATACAGGTCGTCGAATTCATCTACTTTCTTTCTGTTAATCTCAATTATTATGTCCCCTGGTAAAACGCCAGCAAACTGCGCTGCGCTTCCTTTGTCCACCTTCACAATATAAAATCCATAGTCTATCTGGAGGCCAAATTCATTAATTATCTCTTCATCAACGGTATTTCCCTGAACACCAAGCCTGCCTCGTTCTATATTCCCATTCTCTTTGATGTCTTTTATTACCCTTTTCACAAGGTTGGATGGTATGGCAAATGAATAACCTGCGTATACCCCGGTAGGTGTGGCAATAGCTGTATTGATACCGATCAGATCTCCTTCGGCACTTACTAGAGCACCTCCGGAATTTCCCGGGTTGATTGCAGCATCTGTTTGAATAAATTCTTCTATGGTTTTTTCTCCCCGGATAATATCAATGTCTCTCCCTTTGGCACTGACTATTCCTGCCGTTACCGTCGAGGTAAGATAGCTGAATGGATTGCCAATTGCTGCAACCCACTCTCCAACTTTAACTTCGTCTGAATCTGCAAATTGTACAGACTTGAGATTACTTGCTTCTATTTTCAATAGTGCCAGGTCTGTGCTTGGGTCTGTTCCAATTTTAACTGCAGTAAATTCTCTTTTATCCGAGAGTGACACCTTGATAATATCCGCATATTCGACAACGTGATTGTTGGTAACAATATACC
>JAHHJO010000157.1:0-5529 GCA_018680275.1 Bacteroidia bacterium | reverse complement strand
AGGAAGCGATCGATCCGGATAATGGATTAACGCTAGAAAGAATAGTCAGGGAACATTACAATCAAATGGCACTTTCTGTTTATAATTGTCCCAAACCCATAGTTGCGGCAGTTAATGGTGTCGCTGCTGGAGCAGGAGCTAATCTCGCATTGCTTTGCGATATTGTCGTCGCAAGGGAATCAGCCAGTTTCATACAGGCATTCAGCAAAATTGGATTGATTCCGGATACTGCAGGAACATATGCCCTGCCAAGGTTGGTTGGTTTTCAGAAAGCTCTGGCTTTGGCCATGCTGGGCGATAAAGTCGGTGCAATGGAAGCAGAACGTATCGGCATGATCTATAAATATTACCCTGACGACGAATTCGAATCTGCATCAATTGCTATCGCCGAAAAATTATCAAAAATGCCAACCAAAGGTCTTGCACTAACTAAAAAAGCATTTAACAAAGGCCTTTGTGATTCTTTTGAAGAACACCTGGAAGTGGAAGCACAACTCCAGGCAGAAGCAGGAGAATCTTATGATTATAATGAAGGCGTACAGGCTTTCCTTGAAAAAAGGAAACCGGAATTCAAAGGAAGATAGAAACCGTTTAAACATATAAATCAAATAAACTTGGAGCAAATCGGAATTATTGGTGCTGGAACGATGGGACGGGGTATCGCCCAGGTCGCATCCACTGCCGGACACAAAGTCATTCTCTTCGACCTTCATGAATCTGTAATTCAGGATGCCCAACAATCACATACCAAAATTCTTGACAGGCTGATTGAAAAAGGGAGAATCGATGAAAATGAAAAAAACAGGATTCTAGGGAATATCGAGTACACAGCCAATTTTAATCTTTTAAGTGATTCGGAGATCGTCATTGAAGCCATTGTTGAAAACCTGGACATAAAACATAAAGTGTTCAAACAACTCGAGAGCCAGGTTTCAGAATCATGTATTATAGCAAGCAATACATCTTCATTATCTATTACTTCGCTGGCTGCGAGCCTGGATAATCCAGGCCGATTCATAGGTATACATTTCTTCAATCCCGCACCACTGATGAAACTGGTTGAAATTATACCAGCCATTCAGACAAGTATTGGGGTAACTGATAAAGCAACCAATCTGATTCAGTCGTGGAATAAAACAACCGTTCAGGCCAAAGACACTCCAGGCTTTATTGTGAACAAGGTAGCACGACCATTTTACAGTGAAGCCATCAGGATTTATGAAGAAGGGATTGCCGATTTTTCTACCATAGATGATGCCATGAAATCAATGGCAGGATTTCGGATGGGCCCATTCCAATTGATGGATTTTATAGGTCATGATGTCAATTATACGGTCACGGAAACTGTATGGGAAGCATTTTACTATGATCCGAGATACAAGCCTTCATTTACTCAAAAAAGATTGAAAGAAGCAGGTTTCCTCGGGAGAAAATCCGGTCGCGGTTTTTATGATTACAATCAGGAAAATCCTGTACCTCCTCCTTCTGAAGATGAAAATCTGAAAAAATATATAGCCAACAGGATCATTATGATGCTGATCAATGAAGCTGCAGATACTTTGCACTCAAGGATTGCGAGTAAAGAAGATATCGACCTGGCCATGACCAAAGGTGTGAATTATCCCAATGGTCTTCTGGCATGGGCAGATGAGATCGGCATCCAGGTTTGCGTAGAAAGCATCGATGCGCTGTATAATGATTATCATGAAGACAGGTACAGGTGCAGCCCTGTATTGCGCATGATGGCAAAACAAGATCAAAAGTTTTTTTGAATTGATCATGAAATCTATAGGGAAGGAACTCCATATTTAATTCAAGGAATTAATGATCAAACAGAATCAATCTTAAAAATATGCTCAAAAGCAAGAAAACCTATCCCTTAAATGATACCTGCTTTGCAATATTCAAGATCATGAAAAACATTCTATCATATAATCAATCTACCATTCTATCATCATGAATAAACTAGGAAATTACGTTCTCGGCAACTGGACAAAAGGCGAAGGTGAAGGCACACCAATCTACAATTCTGTAAATGGTGAACTGATTCATTACTCAACCACTAAAGGACTGGACTTTGAAAAGATCCTGAATTATGGACGTACCAAAGGTGCTGAAGTCATAAGGAAAATGACATTCCAGGAACGGGGAAATATGCTCAAAAAACTCGCTCTTCATCTTACAAAACGGAAGGACCAGTTCTATGAGATCAGTTACCAAAGTGGTGCAACAAAAATGGATAGCTGGATAGATATCGAAGGTGGATTTGGAAATCTCTTTGCCAATGCATCTCTGAGAAGGCAATTTCCAAATCAGTCATATCATGTAGATGGTGATCCGATCGACTTAAGTCGCGGTGGTTCATTCATGGGTCATCATATTATGGTACCGAAGAGAGGCGTAGCCATTCATATCAACGCTTATAATTTTCCAATCTGGGGGATGCTTGAGAAATGTGCTGTCAACTGGATGGCCGGGGTCCCTGCGGTAGTTAAACCTGCTACTTCAACTTCTTATCTTACAGAGGCTGTAGTTCGGGAAATCATTCATTCCGGAATATTGCCTGAAGGCGCTTTACAGTTAATTTGCGGGTCAGCCAGAACGCTGCTCGATCATGTCGAATCCCAGGATGTCGTCACCTTTACTGGTTCTGCCTCTACGGGACAAATGTTAAAAGCCCATAAACGGGTCATTTCAGAAGCTGTTCCTTTTAATATGGAAGCGGATTCATTGAACTGTTCAATCCTTGCAGAAGATGCTGAGCCTGGTACACCTGAATTTGATTTGTTTGTCAAAGAAGTCCGCAAGGAAATGACGGTAAAATGCGGACAAAAATGTACGGCAATAAGAAGAATTATTGTTCCTGAAAAACTTGTGGAAGATGTTCAGATTGCATTGGGTAAGGCGCTGTCCAAAGTAACGATAGGTGATCCTAAAAGTGAAGGTGTCCGCATGGGCGCACTGGCCAACAAAGATCAGGTGACCGAAGTCAGGGAACGTGTTGCGGAACTTAGTAAAACTGCTGAAATCGTTTTTGGAGATCCTCAGAATGTCACATTAATTGATGCTGATGCAGAGAAAGGTGCTTTTCTCAGTCCAATCCTGCTTCTTGAAAAAAATCCGCACAAAAACCTGGCTGTGCATGAAGTTGAAGCTTTTGGCCCGGTCAGCACGATCATGCCATATTCCGATCTTGAAAATGCTATTGAACTTTCACAAAAAGGAAAAGGTTCTCTTTGTTGTTCCATTGCCACCTACGATGACACAATGGCCCTTGAATTTATTTTGGGTGCTGCTTCACATCATGGTCGCATACTGGTTCTGAACAGGGAGAACGCCAAACAAAGCACAGGGCATGGTAGTCCACTACCCTATCTTGTACACGGAGGTCCGGGGCGCGCAGGAGGCGGTGAAGAGATGGGCGGCATGAGAGGTATCAAACATTACATGCAACGTTGCGCCATCCAGGGAACACCAACAACTATTACAAAGGTGACGGGAATTTACCAGGCAGGTGCTAAATATGAAGAAAGTCCACAGCATCCATTCAGCTATCATTTCGAGGATATCAGGGTGGGTATGTCATTAAAGACACATAAGCGAACGATTACCGATGGTGATATCATAAATTTTGCTAACCTGACATGGGATCATTTTTATGCACACACAGATATAACCTCCCTGGAGGGCTCTATTTTTGAAAAAAGAGCAGCTCATGGCTATTTTTTGCTTGCCGGTGCTGCCGGGTTATTTGTATATCCCAATAAAGGTCCGGTCGCTGCCAACTATGGCCTTGAAGAATGCCGGTTCGTAAAACCGATCTATCATAACGATACTGTCTATGTCCGCCTGACCTGCAAGCAAAAAGTAGAGAGAGATTCAAGGGGTAAGGAATTGCCTGCTGGTGTTGTAAAATGGTATGTCGAAATATTTGATGCAGAAGATGAATTGGTAGCCATGGCAACCATCCTGACCCTGGTACAGAAAAAGAATCCGTTTTACGAGTTTGATAAAACACATATCCTGAAAGCATTTGATAAACTTACAGAAGAATCAAAATCTGAATGGGGATTGATGGGCGCTCAACATATGGTTGAACACCTGGCCTGGCAATTCGAGATTGCCATGAATCGTGTAGAATTGAAGGTATATACTCCGGAAAAACTTATTGATAAATACCAGGAAGCCATTTATAAGTACAGGGAAATGCCAAAGCAATACGAGCACCCGATGCTGCGGAAAGGAGAAAGAGAAGACCTGAAGTATGAATCACTTGATGAAGCCAAGCAAAAATTATTGGAATTGTACGATGAGTACAACAGCTTTTTCAAAGAAAATAAAGGGATTAAAACAGCCAACCCGGTATTTGGAGACCTCGATAAATTCGAGTGGAACCTTGTACATCGCAAACATTTTCATCATCACTTCAAACAATTTGGATTAATCTGACAAAAGATTCACATTTGCGGTAAGAAAGCCAAAAGAAGCTGAGGTATGAATAAAAAGACGATTAAGGAAGGATTCAAGTATATATGCAGGGCCAAGTCCCTGACAGAATTATATGAAGCAAATTTTAAAGTCGTCTCAAAATACGTCCATGCCACCTCCAGGGGACATGAAGCCATCCAGATAGCTACAGGTATGCAATTGCTGCCCCAGGATTATATCTATCCCTATTACCGTGATGATTCCATACTTCTTTCAATCGGATTAAGTCCTTACAGCCTGATGCTCCAACTGATGGCAAAAAAAGATGACCCTTTTTCAGGAGGCAAATTATATTACTGCCATCCCAGTCTGAAAGATGATGATAAACCCAAAATTCCTTTTCAATCCTCAGCCACCGGCATGCAGGCTATCCCGGCGACCGGCGCTGCAATGGGTATGCAATACAAAGAACTGCTGGGTCTCGGGAAAAAATATAAGAAAAACAAACCCCTGGTAGTATGCTCACTCGGGGATGCGTCCATCACCGAAGGTGAAGTCGCTGAAGCATTCCAGATGGCTGCACTCAAACAACTGCCGATCATATACCTTGTCCAGGATAATGAATGGGATATATCTGCGAGTGCAGATGAGATCAGGTCACAGGATGCCTATGAATATGCACAGGGATTCAAAGGTCTGGAAGCTGTAAGTATTAATGGTAATGATTTTACGGAATCTTACAATACCATGAAATATGTGATCGAAACAGTCAGGAAAGAGAGACGACCTTTCCTTGTTCATGCCAAAGTGCCCTTGCTGAATCACCATACTTCCGGTGTCCGAATGGAATGGTACAGGGATGACCTGGAAGAACATAAAGCCATGGATCCATTCCCGATTTTTGTAGATCAAATGCTGGATGCCGGTTTCTCACAAAATGAGATAGACAAGATGATGGACGAAGCCAGAGATCTTTGTCAGAAAGAATATGATCTTGCATTAGCTGCACCTGACCCTGACCCGAAAGAAGTTTTTGATCACAAGTATGCTCCTACTGAAGTTCTTGAAGAATCTGGTTCAAGACAGGGAGATGATCCTGAT
>JAHHJO010000529.1:0-3587 GCA_018680275.1 Bacteroidia bacterium | reverse complement strand
CCATTCCAATGGTCTCCACAGTCGTTGTGTAATCTTGCACCATTCAATATAAGCTCTCCTCCCGGCTCAACAAGGATTCTACCATGTGCAGGAAATGAGACTCTGCAGGATATTTTTAGTGTGCCTGTTGACTTAACAATGATATTATGCTTGAGATCCCGGGCTCCATTCCAGGATTCATCCCCGGAGATTTCTATATTTTTTGTTGTATCCAGTGTACACCATTGAGGAATCAAAAGATTACGTGTTTTGGAATTCAGCCTTGCAAAACCTTTGTGAACGATCCCCAACTGGCAGGGCGTAATAGCCATCTGGCTGTTATTGTAGTCCATCATATTGTTTGAAATGACACCGTCACATGGTTTGCTATCTGTCTGTTGCCAGCAATTGGCGTGTACAGGTGTATCATCACAACCGTCATTCTTCAACCAGGCATGACCCAGGCCAAGAATATGTCCCACTTCATGATTTAGAAGGGTTGCACACTCCCATGGTTTATCTTTCCTGACCAACAGACCTGACATTTTTAATGAGGTACCTAATGCGATACCCGTAGCTGTTGTTTTATAAGTTTTTGATTTTACACTGTCAGGATGATGAGGCAATACAAAAATATTCAACACACTGTCGGAGGCGATACTGTATTTCCTGATGACATCTTTGTGGTAGTTATTCCTGTATCTGCCTTTTCCAATGAAGTAATACAGCTCATTGTCATGATGTTTATAAAAACCATCATCTCCCTTCTTGTCATTGACTCCCACGACCTTATACTGGTACCTGGGATGCAGGTTTTGAGTGTTATTTCCTTCAGGAAGATTCATTTTTTTGTTCTTCCACAGCCGCTCATTGGCATTATTGATAAGGTATTTCATAAATGTCCTTCCTTCTTTCAATGAAAAGTTCTTATCTCCTTTTTCATCATCCATGAAATGGACATTGACCCTTATATGTTGTGTATAAAAATTGGAATCCGGAATATAGGCTTCCACACTGGTGCACCTGACTGATTCTTCTATATCACTTGATCTTTTGATCTGCTCAGTTGATGAAACCCTGAAAACTTCGATTTTTCTTGTACAAGAGCACAAAAGAACAAGCATTAAAAATATGATGCAGGATCTTGTCATGATTTTAATCATGTATTCATGGCACCACAGACGCTAAGCACCTGTCCAGACACGTAGGCTGAAAGATCAGACGCAAGGAAAACGCAGGCGTTAGACACGTCATCGGCCTGCCCAAGTCTTTTCATAGGGATCGAGTCAATATATGCCGCCTTCACTTTATCATCCAGTTCATCAGTCATTTCAGTTTCAATAAATCCCGGTGCAATGGCATTACAACGGATACTGCGTGAGCCGACTTCCTTGGCAATCGATTTTGTAAAGCCAATAATTCCAGCCTTGGATGCTGCATAATTGGCCTGGCCGGCATTGCCGAATACTCCGACAACAGAACTCATATTGATAATTGATCCACCCCTGTTTTTAAGCATTGGTCTCAATACATGTTTGGTCAGATTGAATACAGATTTCAAATTAACTTCGATGACCTGGTCCCACTGGTCTTCAGACATTCTGAGCATCAGGGTATCTTTTGTAATTCCTGCGTTGTTAATGAGAACATCAATTTTACCAAAGTCTTCCAGGACAGTCTTAACCAGGATCTCTGCAGCTTCAAAATTACTGGCATCCGACTGGTAAGCTTTGAGTCTGTTTTCATCGACGCCAAGTTCATTTATGATTTCATTAGCCTGGGCGGCTGAAGACCTGAAAGTAAAAGCAACGTTTGCACCTTCATCTATAAATTTCTTTACAATTGCTTTGCCAATACCCCTGGAACCTCCTGTTATTAATGCAACTTTTCCTTCTAATAAACCCATCTGTAATATTTAATTTTTGTGTTTATAAAATTAAGAAATCTATTAACCGCCTCCTTCCTCTTCGGTCTCTTCATTTTCTGTCTCCTTTTTCTCCTTGACCTGGCTCGTATCCTTTTGAAGTTCTTCCAGTAAATCCCCGAATTCATCTTCGAAAGAAGCTTCGAATTCATCTTCCCGTTTATCAAGCTGATTGATGATTTGTTCTTCTTCTACTGACATTTGCTTGTACTTCTCACAATCTATAAAATCAAGAAAACCTTTTGGAGGAATAGGAAACTGGGCTTCCGCTTCAAAGTCAGCAAGGCTGTCGGCTTCAAGTGCTTTGATATAGTTCATGACAATTGGTCGGGCCATCACGAATCCCTGTCCATCTTCAAGTGTCAAAAACCTTATCCACTTGTCATCACCTCCGACCCAAACCCCTGTGACCAGGTCAGGAGTTACAGACATAAACCAACCGTCAGCATAATCATTGGTTGTACCGGTTTTACCTCCTATATCTGTGACAATTCCAAGATTATATTTGCCACCGACATTATTTTTCAGCATATCCAGCATCACACCATTGTAAAGAGGGTTGATTGCTCTTTTGGTTTCTGGAATTCCGGTATAAATGATTTTGCCTGTCTTATCTTCTATTCTTGAAACAAAAATAGGTTCTGTATAAATCCCGTCATTTGCAAAGGTCGTATAGGCACCTGCCATTTCAAATAAGGTCAGGTCCATCGCACCCAGGCAAATTGCAGGTACACGGGGAATAACATAATCACCATTGGGATAAGTTTGAGCTTTATCAATACCAGCATTGTCAAGCAATTCCCGGATCACATCAACATTGCCCATCTCTTTAACCAGTCTTACTGTTATTGAATTTTTCGAATATAACAGTCCCTGGTACAGGTTATACTTATTGCCGGTAAATTCTTCATTGGCGTTTGCCGGGGACCATTCCTTATCGACCAGGAAGTTGGCATCACCGGGAGCTATTGTATACTGTATATCTTCGTACTGCTGGCATGGTGAAATACCCATCAGACCTATAGCCGTAGCATATACAAAAGGTTTGATCGTTGAACCTACCTGTCTTCGGGAATTAACATGGTCATACTTAAAGTAGTTGAAGCCGGGACCTCCAACCCAAGCCCTGATCGCCCCGGATTTGGGATCAACGGAAAGTAGGCTGGCCTGCATGTGTTTATTATGGTACCGCACTGAATCCCTTGGACTCATTTCTTTCACAGTGAATCCCTCTTCATTGTAATCGAAAACCTCCATTTCAATTTTCTTGTTGAACTCTATGGCATAGGCATCCTGCAAAGACTGATATTTTGATTTCAGTTCCGACCACAATTGATCATCCTTGACCAATCGTCTGTATTCTCTTTCAAACTCTGAGTTGATTATATTTTCACTAATCAATCCGGACCAGCTATACCGCCTTCTTTCCAGGGAAATCAGACCTTTGATGACCTTTTCACTTAACCGGATATCACCATACTTTTCCTGGATGGCAGCTTTCGTAGATGCCATAAAGCGATTATGCAGGGCAAGGTACCGATCCGATTCTTTGATCTTGCGCTCCAGGATGTTTTTCCTGATTTTTCGCTGTACATCATCAGCCTCGTAGGTCCAGGGATCCCGGTATTTCCATACTTGCCAGTACCTGTCCTGTATCCTGGCCATATGTTCTTCCAATGCCTGT
>JAHHJO010000232.1:0-3504 GCA_018680275.1 Bacteroidia bacterium | reverse complement strand
GGTACATTATGGTGAAATAGTTGCTTCAATTTCAAGTAAATCTGCTGGTCGGGGGACCAGGGCCAATATTGACGAATTTACCGAGACCACAGCAAATGCCATCGAAAAAGTTGGCGGTGCAGACCGTGGGAAAGCGATCATCATCCTGAATCCTGCAGAACCACCTCTTGTGATGAGGGACACTGTCTTTACATTGAGTGAAGAGGCAGACCGATCTGCCATTATAGATAGCGTAAACCAGATGGTCAGGGAAGTTCAGAAATATGTGCCAGGATATGAATTGCACCAGGAAGTTCAGTTTGATCACATTCCTGAGTCCGAACCGGTATTTATTGAGGGCCTGGGATACAGGCACGGATTGAAAACAACTATACTTTTAAAGGTGGCTGGTGCAGGACATTATCTGCCGGAATATGCCGGTAACCTGGATATTATGACCAGCGCAGCCATGGCAACTGGTGAGCGGGTTTTAAATCAATATGAGCGATAATCAATACCTATGAAAAAGATATACATTCAGGATGTGACACTCCGTGATGGAATGCACGCAATAAAACATCAATATTCCAAACAGCAAATTTTTGACCTTGCTGTCCAACTGGATGACGCAGGTGTGGATGCTATAGAGATTTCTCATGGAGATGGTCTTGCCGGAGGAAGTTTTAATTATGGATTCGGTGCACATACTGATTGGAAATGGCTTGAAGGCATTGCAGAAGTGCTTAAGAATGCCCGATTGACCACTTTGATACTTCCTGGTATAGCTACAATTGAAGATCTGAAAAAAGCCAGGGCACTTGGCGTAGAATCTGTGAGAATTGCAACTCATTGTACAGAAGCAGATATTTCTCCTCAGCATATTGAGGCAGCCAAATCGCTGGGTATGGATGTAGGAGGTTTCCTGATGATGGCACATCTTAATGAACCTGCTAAGTTAGCTGAACAAGCCAGGTTGATGGAATCAGCAGGTGCTGATTGTATCTATGTAACAGACAGTGCCGGTGCCTTGTTGATGGATGGCGTTGCGGACCGGATTAAAGCTTTTCGGGATGTATTGGATGATAATACTGAAATCGGAATTCACTGTCATCATAACCTTTCTCTTGGTGTAGCCAATACTATTGTAGCCATGCAACATGGAGCAAATCGTCTTGATGCATCCCTTGCAGGTATGGGCGCAGGAGCAGGCAATGCACCACTTGAGGTATTAATCGCTGTATTGAATAAAATGAAGATTCCGCATAATTCCGATTTGTTTAAATTAATGGACCTTGCGGATGATGTCATTCGCCCTTTACAATCCAGGCCTGTCAGGGTTGATCGTGAGACACTTTCTCTAGGTTACGCAGGTGTCTATTCCAGTTTCCTGTTACACTCGGAAAGAGCCGCAAAGAAATACGGTCTGGATACACGGGAAATCCTTCAGGAACTCGGTAAAAGGAATATGGTTGGTGGACAAGAGGATATGATTGTGGATGTGGCCCTTGACCTTAAAAAAGCAAAAGAAGCTTAGTCATTATCTCCCTGACCTGTCAATGAAAATATTACTGGCCTGTTGACTTCCAAGCACAAGAATATCCTGGATGTTTACATGTTTTGGCTGGCTTGCCATGAAGTAAATGATCTTGGCAACGTCCTTTGAGTTCAACGGAACGAAATCATCATAGATCCTGGCTCTTTCCTCATCTCCATCAAACCTGACCAATGCAAATTCAGTAGATTCTACATGGCCTGGGGCAACTTGTCCAACCCTGATACCATGTTTATACAAATCGATACGCATCGCCTTCGTTAAAGCATCTACAGCATGCTTGCTGGCACAATACACATTTCCACTTGGATAAACTTCTTTACCGGCTGTAGAAGCGACATTGATAATGTGTCCCTTACCACGCTCCACCATTTGCTCAGATACAAGCCTTGTGATATATAACAATCCCTTTATGTTGGTATCTATCATCTGATCCCAATGGATGAAATGTCCTTTATGAATTGGATCAAAACCTTTGGCGAGTCCTGCGTTATTTATAAGAATGTCAATATGGGTCCATTTTGATTTCAAAGACTGCCAGGCTTTTTTGACTTCTTTTTTATTCCTGATATCAAAAACCAGGAACTTCACCTGGATGGCATATTTGCTTCGCAGTTTATTTGCCAATTCTTCCAATTTGGCTTTACGTCGTCCTGTAATCACTAGATTATAACCATGTTTGGCAAATATAGCAGCAGTGGATTTTCCAATACCTGAACTTGCGCCTGTAATGAATGCAATTCTTGACATCAGTTTTCTATTAGCAGTTTATCAATTTTATATAGGAAATCAGATCTGAATTGGTTGAATTCTTTAGTCGCAGGACCATAGAATCCAGTATGAATATATTTAATTTCATTGGACTGATCCAGGACCAGTAATGTCGGGTATGAATAGATCTGATCAATAAATGTCAAAGCTTCGGAATTATCCTTTTTATTAGCATATCCTCCAAGCAGAATTGGCCAATCAAATCCCATTGTTTCCTTGTATTTACGTAATCTATCCATGGCAACAGATTGATCCTTGTATCTTTCAAAGGCCAGGCTTACAATTGAAATAGCCTTTTCATCAAATTTACTGGTGACTTCATTAAGAAAGCTGATTTCGTCTTTGCAATTAGGACACCATGTGCCCATGATATTAATTAGCTTGACCCTTCCTTCTAAATCAGATAATGATACTAATGATCCATCTGAAGATGTGAATTCAAAATCATCAATATATTTCGTTGTAGCCCTGGTCATGTTATAAGGATCTTTCATGGATTTCAAATTTCCTTTGAATGCTTTCCATTTTGCCTTATAGTGTTTACCACTCCTGAACTCACCATATATAGTATCATTACTGACCTGACCCGTAAACAGAAAAGCATGAGAACCGTCAAAGACTGATAATTTCAATTTATCACCCTGCACATTTCCCTGAAGGAACCTGTAATCTCCAGTCTCGGTAGTAAATGTTCCGTTTAGCTTTTGTCCATCAAGTGTAAACTGAGCCTGGGCAGGATAAGGACTTTCTGTGTCATAGTTGAAAATAGCATTCCAGTGACCTGAAAAGTCATAGTTTTCTTCTGTAGGCAGGATATTAAACCTGTGATTTTGGCCATTAGTAAGTATAAATGGAATTTGGTAACCTTCCTTATAATTGTTTTGCAATTAACCTTCAATAAAGTTCTCTTCATGGTATCCTTCCATGTATGAATCAAAAGCTACAAATTCAAAACGAATTGAATCCTTGGCAGTCTTTGGATCCCTGCCGAAATTGACATTTTCGATTTCAATGGATTCTTCACCATTCAGAAGGTAAACATGCATCGAGTCATTGATATACTCTACGTTCATATTAAAAGGCAACTCGAAATAGTCTTTGAGTTTTGTGGTTTCACCTGTGATTGTCTGGCTTTCAATCAGCCCGGGTTCCGCCAGCTTAAGTACGCCTCGCCATTTTCCGGGAGGAAGTACCGTATAATT
>JAHHJO010000553.1:0-4908 GCA_018680275.1 Bacteroidia bacterium | reverse complement strand
TGCCCGGCTGAACCAATTGTGTCTCATCCAGGTACTTTTGACCTATATATACTGCCGGTGCAAAACTTGATCCAAGGCTGACACTGCCAAACATACTTTTTAGCCTCGCTCCGATTATAAAGGTTTTCTCCCCCAGTTTTATGGAGTCCCCGATATTGATTTCCTGTTCAAGCATTAAGCCGTCATCCACAATAGCGATATCCTCTTGCTGATATTTTTGACCAAAATCTGTTGGTTCTGTGAGAATATCCCCGTAAAATGGAAAGTCACCATCAATAGCTTTTATCCTTACAAATTGTGTTTCATCACGTAAGGGGATATATGCCATAGAAAACAATTCCAATTCACTGGCCTTTTCACCTGGAAGTGAATCAGCAATCGTTCTCAACTCCTCATTTAATGCCCTGTTTCCGTTGATGACAAGATCAGCACCCAGCAAGGCTTTTGATTGTTCGTCGATATCCCGAACAAGGTTATAATTGAAAGAGTTTATGGCCACCAATGCCGTGATTCCAAGGATTATGGAAGACATAAACATGATCAGGCGGCCGGTATTTTTGCGACTGTCCCTTAAGGCGGTTTTTATGATAAATAGGAAATCAGACATTTTGAGCTAATGGACTTTGTTCAACTTTTTCATCAGAGATAATACTTCCGCCTTTCAACCTGATGATCCTGTTTGTTTTATTCGCCAAATCCAGGTCATGTGTGACGAGTATCAAAGTTGTATTCTTCTCCCTGTTGATTTCAAATATTAATTCTTCAATATGTTCCCCGGTGCTGTCATCAAGATTTCCGGTCGGTTCATCAGCAAAAAGGATCTGGGGTTGGTTGGAAAAAGCTCTTGCGATAGATACCCGTTGTTGCTCTCCCCCGGACAACTGGCTAGGATAATGGCTCGTTCTGTCTCCAAGCCCTACCCTGTCGAGAAGTTCCCTTGATCTCTTCCTGGCATCATTAAAACCAAGTAGTTCGAGAGGAATCATCACATTTTCCAATGCTGTCAGGGTTGGAATAAGCTGGAAATTCTGAAAAACAAAGCCCACCTTCCGATTCCTCAATGAAGCTCTTTCATCCTCAGTCATGTCATTGATCATTTCACCACACAGATTAATTGTACCATGGGTTGGATTATCCAAGCCGGCACACAATCCAAGTAAAGTTGTTTTTCCACTTCCGGAAGGGCCAACTATCGATAGAGATTCTCCATCTGTCACATCAAATGACACCTCATTTAACACAGTTAATTCTCTGCTACCGCTTTTATATAATTTACTTACTTCCCTGACACTTAGAATATTTGACATAAATCTTGTTGATTTGTATAAAATTGAATGCTTAAATGAAGCACACACTTTTATTAACACTTGTTTTCCTTACCTGCTTTTTACAGCCAGGCTGCAAAGATAAACAGACTGGAGACAAAGAAGTTGTAAATAATCAGATGAAAGACACCGAGAAATCGACAGAAAATGTCAATGATGAAAAAAATACAATCCTTTGCTTTGGAAATAGCCTGACCGCAGGATATGGTCTTGAAGAAAACCAGGCATGGCCCTATTTATTACAAATGAGAATTGATTCTCTTGAAATGTCATATAAAGTAATCAATGCAGGACTTTCAGGAGAGACAAGTTCTGGTGGACTCAGCAGGATAGAATGGGTCCTGAATCAACCGGCAGATATTTTCATTTTGGAATTGGGCGCAAATGATATGTTGAGAGGCATAGACGTCAGCAGTACAGAAAGAAATCTTGATTCAATCCTTACCATCGTAAAAAAGACAAACCCGGATACAAAAATTGTCATAGCAGGTATGCTTTCACCACCAAATATGGGTGCATCTTATGAAAAACAATTTAACAGCCTGTTTACCAGGATAAGCGAAAGGCACGAAGGCAAGCTGATCCCTTTCTTTCTTGAAAATGTGGCCGGCGTCCCTGATTTGAATCTGCCGGATGCCAAACATCCAAATGAAAAAGGTCAACATATTGTCCTCGAAAATGTCTGGACAGTCCTTGAAGACATGCTATGAAGAAAGACTATTCTGCTTCCCTGATTTTGCCAAAAAGAAAATCATAGGTCAGGAAGATCATTAATGAATGCGCTATCGTATTGACATTATTTTGGCTACTGAACTCATAGAAATTAAAAATATTGAAGTTGGACAGATCGGATAACTGCCTTCCGCCTGATTTCTTTCCATAGCCATAGTCAAAACCAATCGACAATTCATTGTTTTTCCCAATAAAACGGGCTCCTCCCGATACATGATAAATACTAGGAGAAGATGACAGGTAGTCCGCAATATCATTGATGTTCAGGTTATTATTCTGATTATAATCCGTTCTGAAACCCCAAATCCATGTCAGTTTTTCATTCACTTTTCTTTGAAACCCGAGCGCGAAATTCGTGACACTGTTATTGGATGTTGATACCAGGATGCTTTTTTCAAAGCCACTTCCAGCCAGACCTTCGTAAGGGTCATCGGTTTCTTCAAAAAGTGTATATTCCTTGAGACCTTTAAAGTATTCAGTAGAAAAAGACACGGTCAGATCGTCAAACCTGTATTCAAAACCTAAGCCGAATGAAGCAGGGGTTTTATATCTATGCAAAGGCGTATCTTTTTGATTGGACTGGACTTGAATATCCGTTGCCGTAATCCTTTCTTCATCAAAATTATAGGAAGCTGATTTGTGAATAAATCCATAGGAAGGACTGGTGTAAGTAAGTCCGAGTTTGAAGTTATCCGCACCCCAGATAAATCCGAGTTTGGTCAACCAGCCTCCATAAGCATTGATACCATATCCAAAGTCAGACCTCCATCCCAGTGCCAGTGTTTCCGGATCTTCGGTGAGAAGTATCTCTTTTTTGAAATCAAACTGAAGGCTTTCATCATGCCAGATTGAGTATTGGGATATCCCTACGCCAAGGTTATCCATGATATTATAAGATAAACCTACACCCAGCCACTCCTGCGACAGTTCCCTTTTGAATTCCACATCCGCCAGGTAAAATATTTCATAGAAATTCTCTACAGGTAATACTGTCCGGTCTTTATAGGAAATATTAGAAGATAACCTCTGAAAACTGGCGACACCCAAAATGATCTTGTCTGTCTTAAATGGTTTGATCCTTACAGCCGCAAAACCGGGAGAAAACCCAAGATCTTCATCCTTGAAGGAACTACCGTTGCCTGTAAAATTTGTTGTCTCAAGAGAAGAATATGTCGGGGTAAGAAAAGAAAATACGAAACCCAGGTTATTACCCTGACCCATACAGGCCGGATTATAAAAAATGGCTGTTTCATCATCAGAGGATGCAATGACTGCTCCATTCAACAAAAGTCCTTTCGCACCGTATTGGTGCGTCCAGTAATGTGCATCGATCTGGGCATTTACTGCAAAGGAGACAAAACAGAATATGGCAGCATATATGACTTTCCTATTGACAGCAATCATGATATTAAAATACATAATTCCTGCAGTGACTTATGCGATTCATTAAACTTTGAACTAAAATTAACATTCAAAGTAGACGATTCAATCCAATCTTTAAATACTGGACACAGTGCCTGACCAAGGCACAAAACTGTAAGTGCCACTCTTATCTTTTATAAAATAACTGGGTATCTGCAGCTGTTATAAATAGAAGTTTGTTTAAAATGACATTCAGAAATTCTAGTCATACGAGACAAAGTCATCAACTTTTTGATAATTATCTCCCTGAATACAGCACCAGGTGCTTTGCACAAAAAATAATTCACTTTTTTTGCTCTCGGTGCAACGTTTTTTAACTCAAATGATAATTATAGATGTAAGACTTAATTAATCATTAAAACAAAAACAATGAAATTGAAAAACATATTAGGAATTCTGCTGCTCTTCTTTTCTGCATTTATGCTCACAAATTGTGAAAAAGAAAACCTTGATATGATTGAAATTGAGGAAGAAGAGATTACTGTTGATACGACAATTATATCCAATAATTTGATTTTCAGGAGTAATCCAGGTACTCAATCTGGTGGATTGGAATTGGACTGCATTACTATTCTTTATCCATTTGATTTGCTGAAATCAGACGGAACCACGATTAGTGTCAATAATGATGATGACTTTTTGAGCCTCATCGATAGTACTGCAACTGGTTCAGATATCATTGACTTTGTATATCCTTTAGATGTACTTGATGATGAAGGTGAACAGGAAACAATAGATGATGCTGAAGAACTCGCTGAAATGTTTGCAGAATGTGTACCGGATGGAGGTTGGACTACAGATGAATTCCCGGCATACCTTGTAAGTTTTGATAACTCATGTTATACACTTCAATATCCATTAACACTTGAAACACTGGATGGAACAGAGCTAACTGCAAATGATGAAGAGGATTTCATAGAGTTAATGACAGAAGAGATTGTATTCTTTGTCTTTCCGTTCAATGTAATTCATGAAGATGGGAATACAGAGACCGTAAATGATGTCGATGAATTATTTTCTCTCCTGATATCCTGCAATGGATTTTATATTGATTCAACGGACTGGGAGTGGGAAACTGGCTTTGAGTACATCGGTTGCTATATGATTGGATTTCCACTTGATGTAGTGGTCAGTGATGGCAGTGTCGTTACAGTCAACAATCACATGGAATTATGTGACCTGATGCTTGTAGGTGAGTTGGTGGATTATGCCTATCCACTTATACTGACGGATGAAGACGGAAATACTGTCATCGCCAATAATGAAGATGAATTGTATGAATTGTTGGAAGATTGTGATGATTTTATTTCAGGATCAGGGGATGCATTTCTTTTGTTCCTTGGCACTCAACCTGTGGATTCTCTTGGTACTACGGGATGCTATACAATCAATTATCCTATAACAGTTACAGGTGAAACAGCCACTGGTG
>JAHHJO010000357.1:0-6414 GCA_018680275.1 Bacteroidia bacterium | reverse complement strand
GATGAGGAGCGTCCTGCCTGTTGTTTGTTTTCTCAATCTCGGGAAATTCGAGCAGCTGGCAACGATTTGAAATGGTTTCATTTTCGGACATTCGATGGATTGAAACATTTCCTGCATAATTACTTGTTAATAAATGCTTTTGGCTTGCATCCAGGGTGATATAACACGGATAGGCACCAAAGGTGTTTTGCCTGCTTTTTTCTTCCCATGTCCCCTCATTGTTTAGATGAAAGGAGCAAATTTCTCCTCCAAGTGTATCAATTGCTATTTCACTTACGCTATATATGATATTGCCTTCTGAATTGACATGCACATAGGAAGGATTGATGACACCTTTAATTGTATCAGTGATTTCAATCGTACCATTTGTGGTATTGAAATCTGCAATATAAATACCTTCGGCATGACCATCTACATGTCCTTCGATTCTTGTATAGGTTCCTATGGCTAGTTTCATTGATTGATTAATTTTATTTGTATCACAGGAAAGCATACCAAGTACAAGCAATGATGATAATATATATTGCATTCAGTATTTTTCTTTCAGAATATTTAAATGATGATAATTGTGATAGGCGCACCATATCAGAATTTCTCTCACAGTCATCTTTCCCATGAGAGGATGAGGCAGTAGGATAGCATCCAGTTGGTTTTCAGTCCACTTTTCAGCATTGGTAATCAATTTATCTGTGGCCGCGCTGAATTGCATGAGTACCTTGTCTTTATCTTTTGACGACAACAAGCGAACTTTAGTTGGAGAAGGAGTCCCCAAAGGTATTTGATCAAGGCGATCTTTATAACGTTCCTTAATTGTTTCAAGATCTCTGGATTTCCTGTTAGGTTTGCCAAATTTATATTTAAGAATGAATTTGGGAGTTTTTATTCCTTTAGTAAGCATCAGGGCCGATTGAATCAAATGATCAACGTGCTGGCCGGTTGACCATTTTCCATCCGGACCTGTCCCAAACTTTTGATTGTCCTGGGCTTCCACCCACTGATTCAAATCACTCCGGCTTTTTAATAAATAATTTAAGATTTCCTGTTTATTCATGATTTTATTCTGAATAAATGTAATATTTTCGGGCTTTTATCTGACAAAAATGAACCAGAAGTAAACTTTTTTTTAAATAATTACGTTACATCAGCATTAGGATAAATTCAATTTATATCAAAAACACGCATTTTTCAATTTCATTTCTCCTCTCGAGGCGGCATACTGCCTTGTGATTTTCTCTTTACATGTATAACATTTAATTAGTCGAAGAAAATTGAGACTGGTGCTTTTATTGGGTTGAATTTTATGAATTAACATATAAAAATATGGCAAGACCACGTACTAAGAAATTCGAATTCGGGAAAGGAATTTATTATTTCAATATCAAGAAAGGTTACAATAACAATATTACCATCAAGCGGCAAGAAAAGCAAAAAGCCCTGGATGCTTACAGGCAATATCTCAAAACTCAAAAAGAGAACTGTGAGTGGTTAGGCAAATGGGATGGTAAGAAATTCATTGACGACAACTTTGAAAAGTTGGTCGCTGTCAAAAAATAATCCACTTCTGAAGGCTGTATAATTGAATCCTTGTGTTCAGGATCAATTGCTCATATTTAACATCAAACGGTTAAATAACACTGTCTATCTATATTAATGATTGAACTAATTTGTACATTCGTGTCGTCTTTAAGATGCGCAGAATTATTCATCAATAAATAGAAAATCAATGAACAGGAATTTAGCAATGGAATTTGTCCGGGTAACTGAAATTGCAGCCATTAATTCGGCAAGATGGATGGGTAGAGGAGATGAGAAAGCAGCTGATCAGGCAGCTGTAGATGGCATGAGAAAAATGCTTGATACAGTAGACTGCACAGCCACAGTCGTTATTGGAGAAGGAGAAAGAGATGAAGCACCTATGTTATATATAGGTGAAGTTGTTGGAGGAGGAGGCGAACCGCATCTTGAAATCGCCCTGGATCCTCTCGAAGGAACAACCATTTGCGCCAATGGAGGACACAATGCCATTTCCGTAATGGCTATCGGTAAAAAGGGTAACCTTCTCAATGCGCCTGATATTTACATGAACAAGATCGCAGTTGGACCGGATGGAGTCGGATGTGTCGATATCCGCGATACGCCAACCAACAACCTGAAGAGACTGGCTCAAAAGAAAGGATGTTCTGTTTCTGACCTTACCATTGTTATACTCGACAGACCAAGGCACAAGGAATTAATTGAGGAAGTTCGTAATAACGGAGCAAGAATTTATCTCATCGGAGATGGTGATGTATCTGCTGCTATTGCGACGGCCTTACCTGATAGTGGTATTGATATGCTTCTTGGGGTTGGAGGAGCGCCTGAAGGCGTTATTGCAGCTGCTGCTATGCGTTGCATCAAAGGTGATTTTCAGGGCATACTGGTACCCAGGAATGATGAAGACATAAAAAGAGCCGCCAAAATGGGTGTTACAGATATTAATAGAGTTTACACTATGGAAGAACTGGCTAAAGGAGATGTGATGTTTGTATCAACAGGGGTCACAGATGGCTCTTTACTTAAAGGTGTTCAGTTCAAACCATGGGGAGCAATTACCCATTCTTTGGTCATGCGTTCTAAATCTGGCACAATCAGGCATATCCAGGCTGACCATCATTTTGATCGTAAACCAAGGTATTAGCAATCTCTGACGGGTTGATTCAGAAAGTCCCGGAGTATTTTTTATCTAGTGAATATTTTCCTGAACCCAGGATATAGATAGCTACAAAACCAATAAGGTAGAGTACAGCCATTTCTTTGGATCCTCCAGAACGACTGAACCATGGATCATCCCAATGGATGATAAAGGCTGCAACAAACATTGTTACAATCATAAATACAGAAGCTATTTTGGTCTTGTATCCGATAATAATAACTATGCAGGCAAAAAATTCAGCGATGACCGCTAATAGCAAACCAATAAAAGGTGGCATCCCAAGTACTGACGGAAAATGAATTTCTTCTCCTGATATCAGCGTTTGAAATTTACCCCAACCGTGTCCTATTATCATGCTTAGACCAAAGCCTATGCGTAATATCAAGGACGCCAAATGATAATTTACTGATGACATTTTGAATATTAAGTGTCCGGGTTATCCTCCACACGCTTTTTGGAGGTCAGTAATTTGTGATTCCCATAGATCCTGCTGCTCTTGTTCTTCACCTTTATCACAGAAGTCAGTGATTTCAAGTATTGTTTCATTGGTGACGTCAGATTTATACATTCTGAATTCCAGGTATTCATCTTCTTCAGACGATTCCCATTGAAACCTCAAGCGCTCTTCTTCAATATCATCAAGAAGTTCAGCATCCTCTGAATTGCCTTCCCAGTCGAAGGTGTAGACATCATCATTTATGTCTACACTATCGCAAAACCATCTCACGAGACATTCAGGCATTGTAAGGAATTGATATATAATAGCCGGGGAGGCTTTGAATATGAACTCCATATCTATTCTCACTCTATCCATTAAGTTTTTTTTTATAGTATAAGCATTTGGTTCTTATAATGCTGCGCAAAATATAAATTTAAATTTCAGTAAACCAAAAATAATTTTCTAAAATTTCACCAATAGTGAACTTTTTTTACAAGGATTTGATTAATTCAATTGTATTTGGAACCTGGAATAACTTGACTTGCGAATTGTGGAAGATAGTAATACTTTTGCTTTTCATTTAATAAGAGAATACTAAACAAAGTAGATGAGGCAATTAAAGATAACCAAATCGATTACTAACCGCGAAAGCCAATCCCTCGAAAAATACTTACAAGAAATCGGAAAAGTTGATCTCCTCACTCCAGAGGAGGAAGTAGACTTGGCCAAGAAAATCAAAGAAGGTGATCAGGAAGCTCTTGAAAAATTAACCAAAGCCAATCTGAGGTTTGTTGTTTCAGTTGCCAAACAGTATCAAAACCAGGGCCTCTCTCTGAGTGACCTTATTAACGAAGGTAACCTGGGATTGATCAAAGCGGCTCAAAGATTTGATGAGACACGTGGGTTTAAATTCATATCCTATGCGGTATGGTGGATAAGACAATCCATTCTACAGGCATTGGCTGAGCAGTCAAGGATTGTAAGGTTGCCACTCAATAAAGTCGGATCTCTTAATAAAATTAACAGGGCATTCTCCGAATTGGAACAGGAGTATGAAAGAGAACCCTCCTCTGATGAACTGGCTGACTTGCTCGAAATTACCTCTGATGAAGTAGAAACTACTTTAGGTGTTGCTGCCAGACATGTTTCGATGGATGCACCGTTTGTCGATGGTGAAGACAATTCATTGCTGGATGTTCTTGAAAACAGCGGAACGCCTGGTACGGATACAAAACTTGAATACGCAGAATCTCTCAGGAGAGAAATCGAAAGATCTCTTAATACACTGACTGAAAGACAATGTGATGTTATTAAACTCTATTTCGGGATTGGTATTGAACACCCGATGTCACTTGAAGATATTGGTGAGCGATTCGGTTTGACCAGGGAACGTGTGCGACAAATTAAGGATAAAGCTATAAATAAACTTCGTTCAGCTTCAAGGAGCAAGCTTCTTAAACACTACCTCGGTACCTAATAAAAGAACTTTAATTTTTTGGAAGTACACTTAATGGTCGAGACAGACTATTATGTAATGAAATGAAGGTCTCTGTTCTCTGGATTCCGTCTATTTGCTGTATTTCATGTGAAATGATATTCCTCAAATGCTCAGTATCTCTGCAAATGACCTTTGCAAACATACTGTATACCCCGGTCGTATAATAAATCTCTGTAATCTCAGAAATTCTTTCCAGTTGTTTTGATACTTTATCGTACAACCGGCTTTTCTCCAGGTATATACCCAGGAATGCCGTAATATCAAAGCCTAATTTATTGTGATCAATTTGCATTTGGGAGTTAAGAATGACCTTGGAGTCCATCATTTTCTTGATGCGAACGTGGACAGTTCCTCCGGATATAAACAATTCTTTACCTATATCCGCATAGGTTTTTTTAGCATCGTTCATCAAGATGGCTAAAATCTTTAAATCGGTTTCATCGGGAACATATTTCTTTTTCATGGTTAGATCAGGTGTTAATGGTTCTCTGTTACATTAAACAAACATTACTCTAATAATAGTATTTTTTTCTAATAATCATCTCAATTATAAATGGCTTAATATCTGTTCAAGTGTTGATCGGATATATTCAAAAGCTGTAACTTGCGCAACAATTTATGACTACGAAAAAAAATATCCGGATTTGGGAACCATTGCTTGTCGGCCTTGCTGCAGCTATAGGTTTAATTGCCGGTTATAATATGAATTTTGACAATGCGGGTCATAAACTATTAGATATCCCGGAAATAAAGGAAAATTATTCTGGCAAGGCAGACGGCAGGATCGAGGAGATTCTTAGGTTCATCGAAAGCAATTATGTGGATTCACTGGATCAGAAAATTATATCTATAGATGCCGTCAGGCATATACTCAGACAACTCGATCCTCATTCAGATTATATTGGTGAAGATGAACTGACCGATCATAATGAAAAAATGGAAGGCGCCTACAGGGGAATTGGTATTGAAACTTTAAAACTGAAAGACACATTTTACGTTACAAAAGTTATTGAGCAAGGACCGGCTTATAAGGCCGGATTGAAGTTAGGTGATGCGATCATATCTGTTGATAATCAATTGGTTTCAGGCAATCAAAAAAGTTTTTCTTCAGTGAGGGATTTATTGAAAGCTGAAGACAAGAATAAACTCGAATTATCTGTCATTCCATTTGGTGAAAAATCCAAAGAAACAAGGGCTGTGGAAATCAGCAGCATAAATCTTTCCTCGGCTGAACTCAGTTATATGCCAGACGAAAGCACAGTGTATGTCAAATTGGAAAGATTTAGCGACAATACTTACGAGCAATTCATTGAGTCCCTGGACTACTACATGAAAGATAATGACAATCTCAATCTTATACTTGACCTCAGGAATAACCCGGGAGGATATCTTCCCGAAGCCATTAAAATATTAAGTCAATTATTCAAAGAAAAAGACAAACTGCTGACCTATACCGAGGGCATGAATCGTAAGAAGGCAGAGTACAGGACGACAGGTAAGAATTTTTATACCATAAATAAACTCGCTATACTCATCAATGAGTATTCAGCATCAGGCAGTGAAATCCTTGCCGGGGCTGTCCAGGACTGGGACAGGGGAGTAGTGATTGGACGAGAAAGTTTCGGTAAAGGCCTTGTCCAGGAGATATTTCCGTTACGCAACGGCGGGGCTCTCAGGCTTACGGTAGCGAAGTATTATACACCATCAGGAAGGCTTATACAAAAGTCTTACAGAAGCATCAATAAAGATTTTGAAGCGGATAGTGTTGATTATCAGACCCGATTG
>JAHHJO010000220.1:0-7624 GCA_018680275.1 Bacteroidia bacterium | reverse complement strand
TTATAAGTGCTTCCGGCCATCCATCACTAACAGCTTTATAGTACCAATCCCAACTTTTACCTTTCTGGAAGCCTGACTGGACCACCTTAAGGACAGAGTAGCTGGGTTTTTCCTCGACGTCAAAACGCAGGTTACAAGGCCCAAGAATTGATCTTTCTGAATTAATATATACCATATCTTCAAGATACAGATGCGATCTCCAGTTGTATAACTTGATTCTGCCGGTAGAAATAAATTTGATTCCATCCTTGCTTCGTAACCACGTTAGCGTATAGAGTCCACCATCTTTTTTCTGGATTAGTGCAGAATCTACTCCCCACCAGCTTCTAAGATGTTTCAGGGTAAGAAACGCATCAAGGATTTCAGTTGCCGTTGCCTTTATCCTGATCTCAGATTGGACAAATCTTTTCATAGCATCAAATTAATTAATTTGATCAAAAACCTTACATTCTCCAAGTGCTAGCTTCGTATCATCTATGCTGATTATCGTATCCAGCTTATTCATGTCATTTAGTAAATAATTGATAACATTTGTTATGTCAACATCACTGATTTCCTTATTTGGAACCATTTTAAAAATGGCATCAGGGTTATTCACACCGTTTCTGATCATGCATTGTATCAATCCTAATTCCCTGACCCTGTCCATGTCCAATTCCAAAGAGGGTACAACATCTCCAATCCCTGATCCGTCATCCATATGGCATGAAGAACAATGTTTTATATAACTTCTTTTACCATGCACATACTTGTTATCCAGGCAGGAAAGAAAACCTAAGCACGACAGCAGAGTTATGACAAGTAAGTTAATTTTCATATTCCCTGAGCAATACATCTATATCCTTCAGTAATCTGTCAACATCTTCAGGGTCTGTTCCTTCTGCAAAAGAGCGAATATGGCCCTTCGTGTCTATAAGTAATATCTTCCCGGAATGATCAAATCCGCCTGGTGCATCAGGATCTTCATAGGCAATCACAAAATAATCATCTGCGATTTCCATGATTTCATCCTTATTTCCGGTCAGAAAGATCCATTGTTCATTATCGACACCCAGGTTGGCTGAATATTGTTTAAGTTTTTCCGGTGTATCTCTTTTAGGGTCTATTGAATGGCTAACAAGTTTCACCATATCATGACCTTTATATTTATCGTAAATCCTGAGCATCTGTTTTTTAACTTTTGGACAGATTGAAGGACATGAAATAAAAAAGAAGTCGGCGACATATATATATGACGAAAGGCTTTGATTGCTTATCGGCAAACTATCCTGGTTAGTAAACTCAAAACCGGGAATTTTATGATATATCGTATCGCCATCAACAATTTCCTTCTTTCCGATTATTGGTAATGGTTTGCTTTCCTGAAGGCATGAAGCCATGAAAGCCATCATTATAAATCCTGCAACTATTTTATTCTTCATCCTGGATTTTATTTAAATATGTTTCTGCGCGTTCAATCATACCATACATCTGGTCACTCACTTTCTGGATATTAACTTTCTCTTTAATTAGATAAGCTTTTTGTTCTTCAATAGTTTTTGATTTGTCTGGTTTGAATTCGGCCATCCATGACATCATAGCTTCATCAGCATCTTCTATTCCTTTTATCATTGCTAATGACTCTTCATTATTTCCGGAGATTTTCCTGATTTGTCTCTTCAATTTATTCAGTGTTGACATCTCAGGCATAACTTCATCATGAATAACCATGACTTCATCAAATAATTTCTGAACTTCCGGATTTTTAGAATTTGTCTGGCAGGATACTGCTGCTGTAAGAATGATAAATAATAAGGATATACGCATAATTAAAGAACATCTTTTAATTAAAAATGTTAACAAAAATAAACTGATTGTTATAATTAATTGAACATATTCTGAAAGCATTCCAACAGCATACAAAATAAATGAAGAGAGCAATTCATTGGTTTAGAAATGACCTCAGGCTTCATGACAATGAAGCCTTATCAGAAGCCATCAAGAATAACGATGAAGTGATTCCAATATATATTTTGGATCCAAGGATCTTTTCGGGTAAAACATCGTATGGATTCCATAAAACAGGTCCATACAGGCTAAAATTCATCCTGGAATCCTTATCAGATCTCAGGAAACAACTCAAAGAACATCAAACAACACTATATATCAGGGAGGGCTTGCCTGAAGTTATAATTCCACAAATAACCAGGCAATTTAATGTCCAGAATATCTATTGCAACAGGGAGAGAACAAAAGAAGAAGTTGAAGTACAGGATGCTCTTGAAAAAAAATTGTGGTCTATAGGTAGGGAAGTCCGATACTACCGCGGCAAAATGCTATATCATACTGCGGATCTTCCTTTTCCGGTTACACATTGCCCAGATAGTTTTTCTGTGTTCAAAAAGGAAGTAGAACGTATTGTGAATATCAGGGAACCTTTAAATTTTCCTGCAAAACGCATGCGTGAATGTAGCATAGAGATGAAAGAAGGTCACATTCCTGATATTTCATACTTTGGGTTTTCAGACCAAAAAACAGAAAAAGGGCTGTCCTTTACCGGGGGAGAAACTGAAGGTCTTATACGACTGGAATATTATATATGGAAATCCAAAAGCATCCAGTCCTACAATCAGAATAAATTCCGTATGCTTGATATGGACTATTCCAGTAAACTGAGTCCCTATCTTTCACAAGGCTGTATATCTCCGAAATTAATTTATCATGAAATACTGCGATTTGAAAAGGAGTACGGGAAAAATGACTCGACTACAGCGTTAAAGCTTGAATTACTCTGGAGAGATTTTTTCAGATTAATGGGCAAAAAACATGGCTCAAGGATTTTTAGAATTTTAGGTCCCGGTGAAAGAAATCCTCCTTCTACAAAATATGATCATTCCTTCTTCCTGAAATGGAAAGAAGGTAAAACCGGTGTGCCCTTCATTGATGCCAATATGAAAGAGATGAACCAAACTGGTTATATGTCAAACCGGGGCAGGCAAATCGTCTCCTGTTTTCTGGTCAATGATATGGAAATGAACTGGATTGCAGGAGCTGAATATTTTGAATCCATGCTTATTGACTATGATCCTTGCAGTAATTATGGAAATTGGAATTATATAGCCGGTGTCAGTGCCACCTCAAAAGATAACCCTAACTATTATGTACCGTCACAGGCCAGGAAATACGATCCGCAAGCCGACTATATTAAATACTGGCTCCCTGATTTGAAACCAATCGATCCCAGGTTATTGTTTAATCCTTTTGAAAACCGATCAAGTGTAGCCCTGAGCAAAGCCCGGTATACACAGCCTTGTGATCTCATCAGGAATTGGTGATTTTTCTTTGAAATAAACTTCCGCTATTAACGTACAAAAGCGGGAGTATGACGATTAAACCTCCAATACCGGCATATCTGAATATCATGGAAAGTGTTGGCCAGTCATTGATGACTTCATTTGCCACAGGTAGCGACAAAAGTACAAGGCAAATGGAGAACGCCAATCTGGAGGCGAGACTTTGCAGAGAAAAATAGGAAGCACGGTGATCTTTTCTTACCCTCGGTGCAATTTCTGCGTTTAAAGGCGCTACTGTCAGTGACATGGAGAAACTCCTGAGCATGAGAAGAATGATAAAGCCAGGGTGAAGCGCCAGTGAAAGGAGAACGATAATAGAGAGCTGAATGAATACGGATGCCGCACATACTTGCTTTAATCCGTACTTGTTTGTCCATTTGATACTTTTCCCGGCAGCATAAGCTCCAAATACCCTGGTAATCGCAAAAAGAATCCCGGATACAATGGCTGTATTCATAGCAAACTGTTCAAGTTCAAGGAGATTGAGGTAAGGCTGGTAAAATTCATATGGGATATGAGCAAGAATGTAAACTCCAACAGAAAACACAAATATCCACCTTAGTTCCGGCACTTTGAAGTAACTGAGGACTTTTATAAACTGGCTTTCGCCCGATTTATGCTGTATTGTGATTTCTTCTTTTGGTTCAGTAAATAAAAGGCACAATATAAATGCCGGCACCATAAAAATAAATGAGGCTATATAAGTGATCTTCAAATCTATTGCGCCTGCAAAACCACCAAGGAGTACTGCAAAAGCGCCTGTATATTGCAGCAGACTTTGAACCCTGGCTTCTCTTTGTGGGTATTCGGATTCAAGGCCTTGTTCTTGCAGTGATTCAAAATAAAAGGAGGTATTCGTGCCTGACATAAATGAAATGCCACCAGCAAGGAAAAGCTGTGCAACAATCAGCGAATTGAAATCTGGGCTAATAAAACCGAAAATACTGTAACTGACCAGGAAAGAAAGAGAAGAAAGAATCAGTGTAATCTTGCGACCTGCATAATCAGAAAACATACCACTTGGTACTTCAAGTATGACTACGGAAATATAATATATCGACTCGAGGAGAATGACATCTTTGATTTCAAGGTGATCATTAAAATAAAGGAAGAAGACAGGCAACCATGCCATCATTGAAACCAAAGACCTATAGACAGGATAAAACTTTGTATTGAAAGATTCTGAATTATTCAATGTCTTCAACAACTTTGCCGTCGACCATTTCCAGGCGCCTGTCACTTAATGCTGCGAGTTCCTGGTTATGGGTAACAATTATAAATGTCTGACCCAGTTCTTCTTTTAGATTAACAAATAGATTATGCAGTTCTGTGGAAGTCTCAGTATCCAGGTTACCGGTTGGTTCATCTGCAAACACCAAGAGAGGATTATTCACAAGCGCCCTGGCTACGGCGACACGCTGTTGTTCTCCTCCTGATAATTCATTGGGTTTATGCTCGAGGCGTGCACTTAAGCCAAGATAATCAAGCAGTTTTTCGGCCTCCTTGAAAGCATACTTCCTTGATTTCCCATTAATCAATGCGGGGATTCCTACATTTTCAAGAGCAGTAAATTCGGTAATCAGATGATGAAATTGAAAAACAAATCCAATTTTTTCATTCCTGAACTCAGCCAATTGAGAATTATTAAGTCCGGAAACTTCAATGCCCCCGATCACAACTTTTCCTTTGTCTGGTTTATCAAGTGTGCCGAGAATATGCAACAATGTTGATTTACCCGTCCCTGATTTTCCAACAATCGATGTGATGCTTCCTTTGTCTATAGAAAGATTGACTCCCTTCAGGACTTCAAGGTCATCAAAAGACTTCCAGATATTCTCTCCTTTCAACATGTAGCTAAGCTATTAAATTAATATCAATTAATAAGAATATTGACTTCCATCTAGTGCTGTTAGCTTAACAATTATCAATAAATTTATGGCAAATGAGAATACTCCAATTATGTAAAAAATTTCCTTATCCTTTGAAAGACGGCGAATCGGTTGCTGTTCATGCCATGAGCAGGGGATATGTAAAAAATGGTTGTAAGGTTGGACTTCTTGCGCTTAACACATCTAAGCATTTTGTTCAGTTTCATGAACTCCCGGAGGCCATGTCCCACTTCAGTTTTGTAGAATCAATCTTTATTGATACATCTGTTAATCCAATTCATGCCTTCTTCAATCTGTTCACCGATAAATCCTATAATATTGAAAGATTTGACCTGGATCGTTTTCATCAAAAGCTAAAAGTTGTCATCGATGAATTTAAACCGGATATCGTCCAGATAGAATCATTATATATGGTTCCATATATTGCTTCCATACGAAAGTATTGCAATGCTTTTATTTCCATGCGATCGCATAATCTTGAATTTGAAATTTGGCAAGACCTAGCCAAGGGAAGTAAAAATCCCTTGAAGAAATGGTATTTCAATCTGTGTGCAAAGAGGTTGAAAAAATACGAGACAGAAAATTTTGGCATGTATGATACATTGATCCCTATCAGCGAATCGGATTATAACAAGTATCAACAATTAAAATATAAAGGACCATTTTGCGTATCTCCTGTAGGACTGGATACAAGCAGGTATTCATCTGAATACACCACCAGCAAATCCTCCCTGAGACTTGGTTATATCGGTTCACTTGACTGGATTCCCAATATTGAAGGTGTAAGTTGGTTTTTTGAAAACGCATGGAGCCTGATCAAGGAGAAATACCCACATGTTGAATTTCACCTTGCAGGCAGAAACGCTTCCGAGAATTTTAAAAACACCTTACCTTCAAATGTGAACTTTCACGGGGAAGTCGGAAATGCTGTCGATTTCATAGCTGGTCTTGATGCAGTGATCGTACCACTATTTTCAGGAAGTGGAATCCGGGTCAAAATTCTGGAAAGTATGGCAATGGGCAAAATCGTTCTTTCTACGTATAAAGGGTTTGAAGGCATAGGGGTAGAAGACGGAAAAAACGGGTTTGTTTTTGAATCAAGCAATGACATTATTCATGCCATTGAAACATGCATAAATGATGTGCCCAGGAGAAAAACAATCCAGAAAGAAGCACTGATGCTTGTAAGGGAAAAATTTGATTTCAGTGTTTTGGCAAAACGAACAATTGATCATTATAATCAACTGCTTAATCAAAGAGAATAGAACAAATTTGAAATTACTTATACTCACATCAAGATTTCCTTATCCCCTTGATAAAGGTGACAAACTAAGGATATACTACCAGGTCAGGGAGTTAAGCCAATACTTTGAAATTATCCTGGTTTCAATTACAGATAAGATTCCTGACAAGGAAGAATATGCCGAACTAGCTCCTTACTGTAAATCAATTTACCCCATTAAGCTGGGCAGAATCAGGAGCGCTGCAAATACACTTTGGTCCATAGTCAGTATAAGTAAACTGCCTGCGCAATGCGCTTATTTCTATTCAGATATTATCAGGAATAAGATTGGCAGTATAATATCAGCAGAAGCTCCCGATCATATATACTGCCAGTTATTGCGCACATCTGAATATATCAAAGGTTTAAACATTCCAAAAACCATGGATTTTATGGATGCTTTTAGCACCGGTGCTTCTATGAGGGCAGATAAAGGTCATTTAATTCAAAGGTGGTTTTGGAAAAGGGAAGCAAGCTTATTAAGGAAATATGAATCAAGTATTTCTAAGGAATTCGACAACCTTACGATTATCAGCAGACTGGACAGAGACCGTCTAAAGGATATAGAAAATATACAGGTTGTTAATAACGGAATTGATGCACGGTTCTTTATCGAGGAAAAAGCCGAGGCGCAATACGATGCTGTATTCGTTGGAAACCTCGGTTATTACCCGAATGTCAGGGCTGTCGGGTACATTTCAGAATATATCTTACCTGCCTACGAAGCCAGCTATAAAAAATCATTGAAGGTCAATATAGTAGGACCAAACAGTTCAAATGTCAAAACCTGGGAAAGTAACCATCTGAATATTGGAGGTTGGTATGATAATGTCATAGACGGTTTCTGCTCAGGTCGTATATTCCTGGCGCCACTATTTGAAGGTATTGGCCAGCAAAATAAAATCCTGGAAGCAATGGCTATTGGAATACCTGTTGTAACAACTCCTGATGTTGCCAAAGCCCTGGGAATGGAACATGGAAATCAATTACTGGTTGCCAATACAGCAAGGTCATTCAGTGATTGTATACACCAATTCTTAACAGATAAAGATTTCACCATCGGGATGGTGGACAGAGCTCGCCGTTTTGTCAGTCTGAATTATGAATGGCATGCCGTATGT
>JAHHJO010000297.1:0-2839 GCA_018680275.1 Bacteroidia bacterium | reverse complement strand
CCATACCTTGGGCAAATACTTGCAGAAGCATGCTTTGATAATGGACAGGCATATATTTCAACTGCAAAGGAGAAATACAATATGCGGAGACTCATGCTGTATAATGGACTTAAAGCAATAGATGGTGTAGAGTGTTATCTTCCCAGTGCTGCATTTTATAATATTGTGAAATTACCATTTGATGATGTCAATCCATTTTGTCAATGGTTGCTTTCAGACTTTAGTCTCAACAACGCTACGGTCATGCTTGCACCAGCTGATGGCTTTTATTTTAATCAGGAATTAGGCAAATCCCAGGTCAGAATCGCATATGTACTAAACCAGGAAAACCTCGGCATAGCCCTTGAATGTTTAAAAGTTGCTATTGCTGAGTATAAAGAAAAAGCATACCTGGTGAGGGGTTAAATTACTGATAGGAGATTTAGATTTCATTGTAATACATCAACGCTTAACCTGGCATTTTATTCAACTTTCGCAAGCTCTAACCATAATTAAAGTATTAAGAAAGGCCTTAAACCAGACTATTGGCTTCATGCATATATTCCTTATCACTGAATGACTTGGAAGAACGATCATACATAATAAAATATATTGCCAGGAAACCTGCAGTTAACAAATATCCAGACATTAAAGAAGTTGCCATTGGAAGTTGAGCATCAAGACCAAACCAACCACCTGAATACCAGATGATAAACAACCCAAATAAAGATTTGATAGATTCAAAAACCAATCCGATCATATGCACATCCATTAGAGATGTAAATCCGAAAATGGATAGAAAAAGAAAAGAAGCATATAAAACAAGTTGTGAAGCATCCAGGGATCCAAATTGTACAAGCATATGATAAAGCAGGAGGTTTGTCAGGATAAACTGGAACCATGACCACCATAGGAGACCTTTTGAAATGTCAGTTTGATACTTGATTCTTTCATAAACCGGGATTTCTTTTACAGGGTGTCTTTTGATGACATCAGCCGGACGCCAGCCGGTTGGCATAAACCAGATACGGACTTTATCCCATATGGATTGTGCATGCCACGCATCTTTTATCAATTGCCACATATGCATATAATTGATGACAACCGGATTCCAGGTCCGTGCAGGTTTGAGTGTGCCATAGATCGGTTCTTCTTCAGGTAATTCTTCCTGGAAAGTGCCGAACATACGATCCCAAACTATGAATATAGCCGCATAGTTCTTGTCAATGTAAATGTCATTGATGGCATGATGGACACGATGGTGAGATGGGGTTACCAGGATATATTCCAGGACTCCCATCCTGTTGATTAATCGGGTATGATACCAGAATTGAGCAAATAAATGGAGTGGTGCAGTTATGGCGATGACCTTTGGTGGAATTCCGATGATAGCCAAAGGGATATATAGAAAAAAGTACACACCAACAATGGCAGATATCTCCTGGCGCAAAGCACATGAAAGATTGAATTCTTCACTGCTATGATGTACAATATGCCTGTTCCAGAAGACATTGATGACATGATTGAACCGATGTGACCAATAGGCTGCAAAATCAATTCCAATAAATGCAAGAATGTACAAAGTGAGAGAAGATTGAATATCCATGATTGCGAATAAATTATGCATCCATTCGTAACTCACAATGACAATTGATAATCCAAGTAGACTCTTTAAAGTGTTTGTCATTCCGGAACTCAGACTCGAGATGACATCTTCAGAATTATTGATATCCTTCTTCATCAGGCGAGCTGCTAGAGCTTCAATGATGATCAGAATCACGAAGCCAGGTATGGCATAACTTAGTGCTGTAGCATATGCTTCCAAGTAGGACAATTTTTAGAATCTCAATTTATAAATAAATATTCATTCAATCGAAAGCTGCCTATAAGACATTTGATCATTATCAAAAGAAGTACTGATATCCGTCATTGATTCTTTTTATGTAAAATGTGCAAATAGAAGAATGATTGGATGAATGGTAGGATGAACGGTAGGATGAATAGATGATAGGATATTAGCAAGAAGAGTGATTGTATGTTGTGAGGAACTTAAAAATTATTGCAAGAATGAGATATGTTATCTATGTAATCTTTGTTTCTTTTTTTTGTGTCAGCACAGTTGGGTATTCACAATTGGGCTTTAAAACTGGTTTTGGAGTAAGTGATATTGCTTTTAAGAAATATGGACAGACACTTTATATTGGTTATGAAAACAATGGATTAATTCATGAAAAACCATTGGTAAGTTATGAGTTTGGAATATTCATGAATCACAGGTTGTTAGGAAAATGGGATGTGCAAACTGAATTCCTATATGCAGCCAGGGGAATTAATTATAACAAACAGTATCTATATGATGAGATCACTTATCAAATTAATATTGGATACCTCCAGTTGCCAGTCTTATTAGGATTCAAATTGTCGTCACAGACTAAAGGAGGGATATCATTTTACCTTGGACCATATGGTAGTTTGCTACTGTTTGCTCATCTTAACAAAGAGATTGAAGGTGTAAAGGCACATAAAGAAATGAATGGTGTCAGGGTATTTGATTTTGGAAGTATTGTTGGGTTCAAAGTAGAACGCAAACTGGAATCAGGCAGTCTGCTTTTTGATTTCAGAATTGGATATAGCCTGGTCAATATGATGGATCCCATTGATGGATATTTTTTAGAGTACAAGAATACACCCGATGAGTATGCCCGTAATATCGGTATCATTTTTTCAATAGGTTATCGCTTTAATGATTTGTTTAAAAAGGGTAATGAGAAATGAATAAGTACATTAGAATACTGCTTTTACTACCGATGATCTTTTGGTCTTCTGGTTGTGGTGAGGACATGCCAGGTCATATTGATGT
>JAHHJO010000437.1:0-2943 GCA_018680275.1 Bacteroidia bacterium | reverse complement strand
TGTCAACCACCGGTAATTTTTCAATTTTATGTTTCTGAAGAATTTGAGTGGCTTCATCAAGGGTTGTCCCCTGAGGTGCTGTGATCAGGTTTTTGGTTGTCATTAAGGCATGGACAGGTTTGCCAATCTCATTTTCAAACCTAAGGTCCCTGTTCGTCAGAATACCAATCAGCATCTTTTTTTCGTCAACAATCGGGATACCACCAATTTTGTAATTTTTCATTAGATGCAAAGCATCGCCAACCGTTGCATCACTTCTGAGCGTGACGGGATCGATGATCATACCACTCTCAGATCTTTTCACTTTCCTGACTTGTTCGGCCTGATCAGCAATGCTCATGTTTTTATGAATCAACCCGATTCCACCTGACCTGGCAAGGGCAATTGCAAGTCTGTATTCTGTAACCGTATCCATGGCGGCAGAAACGATAGGAATATTGATAGATAAATCCCTTGTTACCTTTGTTTTTACAACAACATCACGGGGAAGGACTTCGGAATAAGCAGGAACCATAAGGACATCATCAAATGTAAGGGCTTCCTGCAGCAGATTTGAATTAGAGTTCTTTATTTCCATGCGCAAATCTATGATATTATTTTCATTGGATAAACCACGACGACAAAAAATCTGTTATTTTGCTTCAAAAATATTCCAATGCTTGAAGTATTTACCGATGAGCATTTTATGCGCAAGGCGGTTGAACAGGCCGAGATGGCAGCTGAACAGGGGGAGGTCCCGGTGGGCGCTGTGATCGTCTGTAACAATATGATTATTGCTAAGGCATTTAACCAGGTAGAAACCTTGAATGATATTACCGCTCATGCTGAGATTTTAGCCATCACAGCAGCATCAAACTATCTTTCAAGCAAATACCTGGATGACTGCACCATGTATGTTACTCTTGAACCTTGCCCTATGTGTGCAGGCGCTATCAAATGGTCACGAATACAACGATTGGTTTATGGTGCTTCTGATGATAAAGGCGGATTCATGAGATTTGGAAAATCGATGTTGCATCCGCAGAGCAAGCTCGAATACGGTATTATGCACGATGAATGTGCCGGGCTTATGAAATCATTTTTTTTGGAAAGACGCTAGTCTTAATTTATCGTTAAGCTACCCGTTAAAAAGTCTTAATTTCTGGAATGGGGTTAAACTATGATTTAAATTGTTCATCTAATCATAGAAAACTCATATTATGAAATCAATTCAATATGCCTCCTTATTATTTGTCCTTGTATTCATTACTTCCTGCACACCGCAGCTGAACTATTTTACCCGGGATCTCTATAATGATTACAGTTGGACTACTGAAGAAATGAAAAAAATCCAGTTTTATCTTTCACAGGATATCTACCTTGAAAGACATCATGGAGGTGAATATTCCGATATAAAAGATGGCAGTATAAAAATTGAATCCGGATCGAAGGTTGAGAAAGTTATCATCAAGGAGGGCACACCAGGTGTTGTTGTTTTTTCCCCGAAGAAAGACAGGTATGCGGTAAGCTTTGATGATAATCCGGAAAATTATTTGCTTTTTGGGCCGAATCCAAAAGCCAAAGGCAGGTATGTTTTGCTGGCAAAAAAATGGATGAAGAATAGCGGAATTATTACCTATGGCAATAAAGAATATCGCACAAGCAGCAGATCAGCTTATGCTGCACTCATGGTTGATATTCGAAAAGCAAGGAAAACAGATTATACCAAATCAACTGCTTCCGGTCGAACTATCGATAATTAATAAGTGAAATCCTCTTATAGCATCTTTGTAAGCATTAAGTTTGTTTGTATCAAAATTATTGCTGATGTTTTATGCTTTCAAAGGATTTGTACCGGTAGTACATCCCAGTTCGTTTGTTCATCCACAGGCCAGTGTAACTGGTAATGTCATCATTGGAAAAGACGTTTATATAGGACCTGGTGCTGCTGTCAGGGGTGACTGGGGAGGAATAGTAATCGAGGATGGATGCAACGTACAGGAAAATTGTACAATACATATGTTTCCGGGTATTACAGTGACCTTGAAGGAATCTGCACATATTGGACATGGAGCGATTATACATGGTGCAAATATCGGCCGTAATGTATTGGTTGGAATGAACACTGTAATTATGGATAAGGTAGAAATTGGTGATGAAAGTATTATAGGTGCATTGAGTTTTGTAAAGCAGGGGACTATCATCCCGAACCGCAGCCTGGTTGTCGGTAACCCGGCCAAGATAATTAAGGAAGTTTCGGATGAAATGATAGCCTGGAAGTCGAAAGGAACACAAATCTACCAGGGACTGGCCTCTGAATGTCATCAGGAACTTGTTCAATGTGAAGCGCTTACAGAAATACCTGAAAACAGACCAACACAAGAATCTTTTTATGAGTTTTGGGCAAATAAAACATAATCCTTAATTCTTGGAGGACAGTACAAAACATAAAAGCCAATGGATCAGACAACAAGCCCTCTCAATGGGATTTGAAGCTGTTGGTTTTGCACGGGCTACGCATTTGAAAGAAGAAGAACCAAGACTGAAGAAATGGCTGGAGAAGGGCTACCATGGTAAAATGGGGTATATGGAGAATCATTTTGAAAAGCGGGTCGATCCAAGACTGTTAATGGAAGGCTGCAAATCAGTGATATGTTTTATGTATAATTATTATACCAGCGAAACACAGGATGAAGGTGTACCTCGAATTTCCATATATGCTCATGGCAGGGACTATCATAAAGTCATAAAGAAAAAGCTGAAAGAATTGGCAAAATCAATTGAAGCAGAATTCGAAAATTTTAAATACAGAAGTTTTGTTGACTCTGCCCCTTTGCTTGAAAGGGATTGGGCAAAGCGGTCTGGGCTGGGCTGGATTGGCAAGAATACTCTGCTGATCAGTCCTCAAAAAGGATCGTACTTTTTCCTGGCAGAGATGTTAGTTGATTTTGAACTGGAATATGA
>JAHHJO010000563.1:0-3852 GCA_018680275.1 Bacteroidia bacterium | reverse complement strand
GTATTCGGATTGATGAGGACTGGTGCACTGTTAAAATTATCATAGGGATTTGGTTGACCCTGATGGCTTAAGATAACGCACCATTCGATGTATCCCTGGACGCCATGATTTAAATCTGTAATGATATCATAAGCATAAGTGTCAAAAGGCACAAATTTTCCTGCATAGTCCGTACTTTCTCTCCAGTATTGACCGATCGGATCATCGGGATCAATGTCTATGCTTGATTCGGTATGTATCATTCCCTTGCCTGGCCAGGTAGTCCGCAACTCATCCAAATCTTTTGCTTAGCAGTTGTTTTCTTCCAATTGGGAGTTTGCATACCAATGGAACGCGGTTCCCCATGCATATTTTGAAGCTTCAGGGTCCTTGTAGGTAGAAGTTACATAATTGATCATTTCGGATTTATTATGATCGTAAATGAGTACGCGCAAACCCGCATTCAAGTCGTTCGTGTTTAAATGACCATCCTTCTCAAGTTGAGGGCCCAGGTGATCACGCAGAAAATCACGTCCTTGTTCAGGTGTAAAACCATTGCTGTCCCATCGTGCATCATGCGCATGTAATGGTTCGTTCTGGGGCGTTATACCCCATACGTTAATACCTTTTTCCTTATATGCGCTAACATACTTTGAAAGGTATTTTGCCCATAACCCATAGTATTCAGGAAGAAGGGATCCGTTCGTCATTTCAGCTGTTTCGCCTGTTTTCATCCAGGAAGGGGGGCTCCAGGGTGAAGCAATGATTTTGAAGTTTGCCCCAGGTATGCTGGATGCCTCTAATATCATTGGTATAATGTCATAGCCGGGTTCAATGAGCTCGATATGACGCACCTGGTTATTTTCATCACCTGTGAATCCTTTCATATCCTCATGAACACTGAAAGTAGATAGGGTTGCATCTCCTTCTTCAACGTATGTATAATGACCGTTTGAATAATCGCTGCTGTTAATGTGTGTTCGGGTCAGTGAGAATCCTGCACCTTTTTCAGGACTAAAAAGCTTGGTTAACACTTCTTTACGTAAATCAACAGGAATAGTTGCCAGGTTCCATGCGGATGATTCTGTAAAGGAAGCGCCAAATCCGATGTACTCTTGAAATTTATGATCAGGGAGAAGTTGCAAAGTGGCTTTCTTCTCAACAGTTGGAGAAGTGTCCTTTTTATCGTCAGTGATTAATCTGAGCTTATCACCATTTTGTGATGTTTGATAGACAAATGCTTCATAATTCTTATAGGAACTTTCAGGAGAGCAGCTTATTATAAGCATTGATATGAAGAGCATCATCGACCGTAAAAGAAATGAAATTGATAAGGGATTTTTCGTCTGGTATTTTGTTGTTATTTGATTTGTCGATAACATTTTTGAAGTCATTTAATGGTTGTAAGATCTCAACTAATCATTAATTGAAAATTATAAGTTACTAAATTTCAGCTTGTTGCCTGTTAAAGAGTTTCTCGTGGTTCTGGATATAATCGAATACCCTGTATGAATACTTTTACATCGCATGAGCAAATGAATCATAATGCTTCAAAATCTATTTTATACAAGAACGTACCACCAGGTAGTTTTTCATCAGATTTATAGAAGCCATTTTTCTCAAGTACTTTTATTGATGCTATATTTTCTTTTTCAACACCACCGGAAATAGAATGAACCACGCCAATATTCTTGCACCATCCCACAAGAGCTTTGATCAATTCACTTCCTATGCCTTGTCCCCAAATAGATTCACCTAGCAAATATCCCAGCCGTAGTTCAAATGCTTCTTTTGTTTCGTTTTCAACGTAGAGAAATAAAAATCCAATAATTACTCTTGTTTCAGATCGTATAATTGCATAGAAGTTGCTGTCTTTTTTACGATCAATTATCCAGTTCTCGACTCTATCTCGTGTATTTAGGTTGTCCCAGCTGTCAGGAAGTGCTTTAGTGACTTTTGGGGTCATTATTTTCGATACAGTTTCAAGATGCCCTGCATATTCTTTATTTGATTCAATGTGTTTCCAGTTTAAAACTGAAATACGGTTCGTAATGAAAAGACATTCCTGGTTTAGTATTTCAGATAACAACTTTGGCATTTGATAGTTCTATTGCATTTTTTATAATCTATATTTGATTGATTACTTCCACAGTGGTATCATATATTTCATTTGTGCTAATACATATGTCTTTGAAAGATGGATTTTATTTCCCTATAACAAGTTTTGATAATGCTTGTCAATGAATTTTTCCACGAAGACCAGTAGTTCAGATTGAGAAACTTGTACGCTTGTGTCAGCAGGGTAGCAAGGTTGCTTTATATTGGTAAATGTAGAATATAGATGATTCATTTCATCACCTGGTTCGATTTTACCTTATTTTAAATTCAATTGCCACGAAACACCAAACTGGTCAACAACCCAACCAAACTTTTGGCTGAACCCGTAATTATTTAAAGGCATGGCCACTTCTCCGTTTTCGGATAGTTTTGAGAATAATTGATCAAGTTCGATTTCATTATCACATTCCACAAAGTTTGAGACCGCAGGCGTAAAGTCCCAATTGTGTATTGGTGGACTGTCGCTGCACATAAACATATTTCCGTCCAATTTAAATGTAGCATACATTATTGTTCCTTCTTTACTCGGAGCTTCCTTTCCCCAACGTGTGAGACTGACGATTTCGGAATTATCGAACAGGCTAATGTAAAAATTCATGGCCTGTTCTGCATCCTCTTTCTGGAAAGTCAGGAATGTTATGATTTTTTGATTTATAACATCATTGTCCTGCTTCAGGCTAGCGTCATCTAAAGGCAATGTATCGATTTCAGCAAGCTTATAATTCGTGGCTTTTGAATCTGTAAAGCATGCGATGAACAGTGATATCAATAAAACCTTGAATGTTATTTTCATTTTTGAACTGTTTTCTTTTCCTTAATACTAAGAATAATAAATATAAAAATTTAAAATGATGCCTTTTCCAGGCCTGGTATAATGGTGTTGAACGTATTGTTATAAGGATGTGTGATTTGACTTTTTAATGATTGATTCTATAAATTCTTTTGCCATAACTTCTTTCAATTTGGCATACTCTTTTCTGTCCTGCCTGGTCTTCTCGGCAATTTTGTATTTCAGCTTTTCGTATTGCACTCTTTCCATTTCATTTTCACGTAAATAATCGCGAAAAATTAAATGTCGTTTCAGCTCGTTACTATTGGATTGGCATACATATAAATGGTGAGTAATTTTGTCCAGTATGATATGATTCCCAGATTCATGACGTTTAAATACTTCTCTTCCAGGAATCCCTTGATTCCCATTATGGTAGTACCCAAGTCTTTCCAAACCCATTAGTATTTCATTAAAAGTTTCTGGTTTTCGATATATAATATCAATATCTATAATAGGCTTAGCTGCTAAATTCTTTATTGATGTACTTCCAATGTGTTCAATTATAATGTCTTTTGTAAGTATGCTATTATCAAGAACTTGCTTTAGTTCATTGAAATCGTTGACCCAGCTTTCCTGATACTTCATTAATAGCATTCGATTGATCTTAATAGAACATAATGAAATGATTGAATTCGAATAGATCCAATTGATGAGAGTAAATCATGCTTTATTATTGTCAGCATTCCTTGTTAGCGATTATAAGGCTTATTTATCAAAAATTATTTGTCCGCAGGGTAGAGCGACTATCTGCGGAAGCATACTATAAAACAGGTCTTGTCCATCCAGCACAAGTTCTGCCCGGTTACCACCTCTTTCCTGGTTAAATGCATCTGCTCTTGTCTGATAAAAGATAGCGACCACATAGAAAAGGCAATCCTCTTTAGGATTAATAGTTCTTTGAAACATGGTTGATTGATCAATAG
>JAHHJO010000027.1:0-3830 GCA_018680275.1 Bacteroidia bacterium | reverse complement strand
TTCTGAACACTTCTTCAGGACTTCCATAAAAGACCCATAATGAAGATCCATGCTTTTTCAGGTCGCTATCAAGATGCTTAATTGTATTATGAATAAAATTGACCCTTGCGTCCTTTTCGTCAGATAGTTTGTCCAGGATTTTCTTGTCAAAAATGAAAACCGGCTGTGTATTTTTTCCTGACTTTAGTGCGTGGAATAGTCCAGTATTATCCTCCAATCTCAGATCACGACGAAACCAGTAAAGCGTTATGCCCAAAACATATAGAATTTATGTCAATACAATGCAATAAATACGAATATGTTTATGTTTGCTAAATATTTCAAACCAAAAGACAATTTAATTTTATGAGGATTTTTGCTTTGTTGTTCTTTGTACTAATCTCAATCGGATTGAGCAATTGTAAAAACGAGACTAATAATCAAACTGCCGGACCCACATTGGCACAGACCGAAAAAGCGTACAAGGCTGATCCCAATCCAAGCACAGGAAATGCATTGATCAAAGAGGTAATGAAAGCATTGAATGATGCCTCTCTCTCTGAAAAAGACAGAAACAAACTGTTAAAGCAGGGATACGAGACAGCCAAATCCCAAAGTATTACGTCGAGAGAAGCTGCTTTTTTATTTCCAATTGTCAAGGGCAATCCTGATGCTGAAGACATTGACAAGAAATTACTCGATCTAGGCTTGATCATGAAAAGATTGGATAAGTCAACCGCTTCAAACGTTATTTTAAAAGGCTTAATGGATAACCATCCTGCCTCCGTTTATCTTGAAGAAGCAAAGGAGAATTTAAATGACGATTTAGGTTCTATAGAAAGTTATATGCAGACACTTGGTGAGAAAATATTTGAAAATCCGGATAATACAGGAATCAATCGCCAGTCTTCCTTGCAATTTGTAGATGCATGTGAAGCTTATGCAGTAGCTTACCCTAAGGACAGCGCTACCCCTGAATATTTGTTTAAAGCTGCTGAGGTCGCAAAAAGTATCAGGACGTTTCCCAAGTCACTTGCTATTTATGACTGGATCATTGAAGGATACCCGAATTATGAAAAGACACCGACTTCTCTGTTTCTTAAAGGCTTTATCATTGAAATCAATTTGAGAGATGACGAAAAAGCTGGAGAAATCTATAATGAATTCCTGAATAAATATCCCAATCACGATCTTGCTGATGACGTACAGTTTCTTATAGATAATCTTGGGAAGACCGATGAGGAAATACTCCAGATGATTGAAGCAAAAAGAAAAGACCAGTAATTATTGTTTGAGATCGATCGCCTGGGAATCCATGGGGTGTAATCTTGTACCCTGCACAACAACACTGGCTTCTACCTTATATTCTGACTGGACATTCTTCAGTTTCTTGGCCATTTTCACCAATGCTTTTGCAAGAAAGTTTTTCGATTCCAACTGATCCATTTCCGAAAGCATCTTATTAAATGGCAATTCAAATTCTACAGTCTTTTCTCCATTTTCAGGAATGGTGAGATCCATGTCAACGATAATGCTGCCTAAGAGGTATTCGTTAATTAATTTGGAGTCATTTCTGCCACGACGATATTTTTCGATGAGCTTGATACTCATCTCAGTGACACGTTGTTCAGTTTGGCTCGAAAAAACCAACTTACCTTTTATGATACCATCCTTAGTTTGTACTTCTTCGGGTAAATCAAGTTTCACTTTGACACCTTCTATACCCAATATGTTTTTGATTTTTTTAAACATGCTTTTCGGCTTCAATAACAATAGTATATTGAAAAGGAATAAATATCAACTTTAACCTGATCAACGTATCAATTTTTTATACCAGCTTTCCTTTAACGGGATAATCCAGCTTCTCAGGAATTCTTCTTTTGATTTGACCAGGTTATTGACCATCCTGGTATCGTCGGTAATTTGGCCTGATTTATATGCGGGATTCAAGTTTGAATTATGAATAAACCGGAACTCATCGTCTTCTACATATGCAAAGGTTAACCGGTCGAAGAAGTTTAGCCCATATTTTTGTTCAAGTGCTTTTATAAAATGGACACTTGAGTCAATTGAACAACCACTCACATGGTTCGTGTCATCAGCCACGAAAACCAGGAAGCGCTTATGAAAGAGGTTGACGTAACAATCAACAGGCGTTCCATGAGATAACCAATTCATTGAAAAATCATGCAGATCTTCCTTTATTCTTTGTTCAGTGTCATCATCTACCGTTTTATCCGCCTGGTAAACCCAGACTTTGGAATCATCGCTCAATGCTATAAGGTCTTTTCTCATACTACCATTTATTTGCCTGTACGATTAATTCAGAAATGTCGTAAGCTTTCACTTTTTCATCCTTTTCCTTGATCTTGAGTCCGTCATTGATCATCATAATACAATAGGGGCAATTGGCAGCTATGATTCCAGCTTCAGATTCCAGCAATTCCTCTACTCTTTCCAGGTTCACATTGCCTGTACCCTCTTCTTCTTCCTTGAAAGCCTGGGCACCCCCCGCACCACAGCAAAATCCTTTAGATCGGTTTCTTTTCATCTCTACCAATTCTCCATCAAGGGCGTTCAATATTTGCCTGGGCGCTTCATAAATGTCATTAACTCTTCCCAGGTAACATGAATCATGGTAAGCAATAGATTTACCTTTGAAAGTGCCTCCTTCGATGGTCAGTTTTTTTTCATCGATCAATTGCTGAATCAATTCTGTATGATGAATCACCTCAAAATTTCCACCTAATGCAGGATATTCGTTTTTCAGTGTATTAAAACAATGAGGACAAGCTGTGACGATTTTTTTGACTTCTGTCATCTTCAAAGTCTCGATATTCTGTAATGCTGACATCTGGAACAGGAATTCATTTCCTGCACGTCGGGCCGGATCACCGGTGCATGATTCATCATTACCCAGCACAGCATATTTTACAGCTGTATGATTCAGGATTTTTACCAATGCCTGGGTGATTTTTTGTGCCCTGGGATCAAAACTTCCGGCACATCCTACCCAAAAGATAATCTCCGGTTTTTCAGGTAATGCATAGTCTTCTAATGTATATACTTTCAAAGCATAAGGATTTTAAATGTTATTCCTGGACTTTAGCCCAGTCAAATCTTTCGTTCGGCATCTGCCAAACTGCGCCCGTGTTTTCAATGCTTGTAAACATTGGCATCCAGTCTCCGGGACCTGCAGATTCCGTCAGGATCTTGTAACGCCTTAATTCCAGTATCGGTTCCATCGGATTGATTAATACCGGGCAAGCTTCAACACAGGCATTACAAGTGGTACATGCAAATATTTCTTCTTCAGAGATATACGAAAACAGGTTCTTGCCATCATCATATTCCGATGGATTAATGTTTTCCTTGTCAATTTTTTCTCCAACTTCAGTAAGCCTGTCCCTGATATCCATAACAATCTTCCTGGGTGATAGTTTTTTGCCTGTAGCGTTGGCTGGACAAACTGAGGTGCACCGTCCACATTCTGTGCAGGTATAAGCATCCAGCAGGTTTTTCCAACTCAGATCAAATATATCTTTGGACCCAAATTCAGGAAGTTCTTCATCCATGGGGACCTCGGCGGTATCTTCTGTTAATCCCATCATACTCTTTACTTCATTCATGATCGCCGGCATATTATCCATCTCTCCTCTTGATTTTAAACGCTGGAAATATACATTCGGAAATGCAAAAATGATATGCAAATGTTTAGAGATCGGTAAATATAAAATGAAAGCAAATACAACCAGGATATGCAACCACCAACCTGCTCTTTCGAGAATATGCAAGCTTGAAACTGAAAGGCCTGAAAACAAAGTGTCACCTACTGCAGAACTCATAAATAG
>JAHHJO010000410.1:0-10644 GCA_018680275.1 Bacteroidia bacterium | reverse complement strand
TTCTGGTAATGTAGTCATTGAAGATGACACAAAATCGAGTGCCGTATAACCAAGAAGATACAAGTCCATTTTTTTTCCTGAATGATCGTAACAATCTATTCCTTTGTTTTTTAACTGTGGAGCAATACTATTTTTGATCAGAGATATTTCAGGATCAAGTTTTCCAAGGAAAGCTAATTCATTTATGTAATCACGATTGTTTTCTATTTCTGAACCAGGGACAAAGTTGGACAAGGAGGAATCTTCATCAAATGCAATTCCTTTATCTTCTGGATAATGTGTTGATATGTTTGGTTCTGAATCCTTCTTATTGGTAGTTGTTGTTGATATTGATTGACCAGTATCATTATTTCCATTTTGTATAGAGGAACTTATGTGGCTATTGGTTGCTGCAACACCCGCAGAAATTATTTCATTTGAGTTGCCTTGAGATATTTCATTATCCAAGTTTTTGAACTCCTTATGTTCGCTTGATGCTTTTTGTAACAATAGTTCTTGTGATTTGTATTGTTGTGGAGCATCCAGTTTACTCACCTCCACCATCATCGGTTTCATAAAATTTTGGCTGGAAACGGTATTGAAATACTGTATTCCAAAGTAGGAGATAACAGAGACCAGCAATAAAGCCAGAAAAGCAATTTTAAGATAAAATCCTTTTCTTCTCTTTGTTGTGAGATCTTTCCACAACGCTTCAGAATCAATATACACTTCATGATTTGACAAGCGTTCTCTTATATATTTCATATTCTCCTGGCCCATGATTCTGAGTTTTTGAATGCCAATAATTTTGTTCTTAATAATTGTTTTGCTCTTGATAGATTAGACCTGGACGAAACTTCCCTGATTTTCAACATCCCGGCAATTTCCTTGTGAGAATAACCTTCAATGACTGCAAGGTTGAATACCTGCCTATAGCCGTCAGGCAGTGACCGAACCAGTTCCAGCAAATCATCTGTTGCCATTTTATCAAGAATGGTGGGTTCTACACTTACCTTGTCATTAAAGTCTATAGTAAGTGTAGAGTTTTCCAATCCTTTTTTATTGATTTGCCGGATCGCGGTATTAACTACAATTTTACTCATCCATGTCTTGATGGAGCCTTTATCCGGATCAAATGACTTAATGTATTTGAAAATCCGAATAAAGGCATCCTGCAAGACATCTTTCGATTTAGTCTCATCCCCAACATACCTTAGGCAAATCGAAAATAAAAAGCCTGAATAGCGTTGGACAAGTGCTTTCTGGCAGGGCGCATGACCCTGCTTACATCCACTTATTATATGCTCCAATGTTGGTTCCGGCATTTTTATTAAAACTTCAGACCTGCATCAATTACATTGCAAATATCCAGTTCAAACAGGGCTGATCTACCTGTCGCAGGATCAATGTCACTGTCAATTGTGTCATCCATTCCAAAATCCTGGTCAACAAAGGTCAAGTTCTGGTAAGGAATGACTTCGACCTGGTATTCACCAGGAACAAGGTCTTCAAATGTATAGACACCATTTATATCGGTAAACGTTGTATTAACCGGATTTGTGAGATCTGATGACTCATAAAGTCTGACTTCAACCTGGCTTAACCTCAGATCACCAGTATCATAGGTGTTAATATTCACACCCAAACTGTCAGCCCATATCTTGCCTACAACAGAGGATTCGTTTCCAAGTGATTCGAGTTCATAGGTGCATACAGCTTCACATTGCGAATTGATGTCTGTAATCGTCACTGTATAAATTCCCGGTGACACATCCTGTAATATCAATTCAGTTGATCCGTTAGACCAGGTGATTTGAGGAAAACCACCGATTTGCCATACATTGGTATTGACTTCAAGCGTGCCATCATTTTGATTACACAATGGCGGACTCCCGTTTATAAAACATTCAATATCAAAGCTTTCCACAAAAAACTCTGTTTCACAAATATTTCCGTTTGCATCAGTGATAACGATCAGGTATTCTCCCCCAATCAATCCAAATAGCTCCATGACATTGTCATCAAATACCTGGTTTGGAAGTTCAACACCGTCCAAAAATAATTGTGCCGTAAAAGGCGGAGAAGCACCTTCAACAATGACCAGGACGCCACCATTTCCGGAAAAGCAATAATCATTTTCAATTAACTCTATATCACATGTCATCACACCTGTATAACTGATACCGATATCAAATCCAGGGACTTCCTGTCCGGCATCAACATAAAAGATGTCAGTCCTGTATGTAACAGGATCAAAATCAGAATCAATGCTGTCATCTGATCCCTGATCTGCAGGAGACAGTTGGAAACCTCCGAACAATTCCACTTCCAGGTAATACTCTCCTGATTCATTAAAATGAAGTTCGTATTCGGAAAGATTGGTAAGTCTTTCAATCCTTCCACCATTACTTGTATACAGTGTAATGCTTCTTACTTCACCAGGCAATTCACCTGATTCTCTTATACCGTTCATATTATCATCTAACCAGACCACTCCAGAAACTGACCCACGATCAATAATCTCATCGATCCTGATCCTGAAGGAACCCATAACCACCTGTGTGGAGCCGCTTCCCTGGAATTCCAGTTCACCCATATATTCTCCTTCAACATAATCACCTACGATACCGAAATCAGTAATAGTAAAAGTGAAATTTTGACATTCACCTCCCTGGATAGCGTCACCACATGCGCCCCACAATCCAATAGAAGGTGTTTCAATAACCAGGGAGAAATAATCCACTACTGTATTGGTACCAATCTGTGCATCAGCAATCTGTGCGTCAATGACAAAATTACTGATAGAATCCCATCCGCTTGAAATATGTAATGTGCCATCAACAATCTGTGCGTCCACATCAGTATTTAAAAATATATCTCCGGATTCCAGTTTTACCTGGATGAATTCATCCAGTTCTTCACAGGCAATAAGGTCTTCAACAGGAATTTCAATTTGTTCAAATCCTTCCACTTCAAGGATTTCAGAATAGGTCAGATTATCTAGATCCACACCTTGTACTGTAAATATGCCTATGGTTTGGCATCTTACCAGGTTCAGGCTCCATTCTCCCAGTTCATTTGTCTCAGCGATATAATAATTGTTTACGCCTTCAAGATCGATCTTCACATAACCATTTGATACCGGTTTGCTGTCACAATCGAGGAGTATTCCATGGATTGTTACCTGGCTTTGATCCTGGATTACAATATTTCCCAATGACACGGCAGTATTGAACGGACCTATTTTTTGTTCAAAGACGATATCCCCACAGTCATCTTTTACGACAAAATTGAGCATTTCATCTTTTGGAATTTTACCTCTGAATCCACCATCGAGATTTGACCATCCATATCCAGTCTGTGTATTGTTAAATGCCTGGATACAGATTGAATAAAAGGGTAGGGGATTACCATCCTGATCAACCAGTTTGCCATAAATTTCTACAACAGGAAATGGGGCATCACAATTCCAGAAAGAAAAATGTGAAACTTCAGCGATATATTGGTTATTGTTAAGTACTGCTGCACCTTCCTCTTTCCAGTAACCGTTTGCCTCATCAAAAGACCAGGTAAGAATTTCAGAAGGTGCATCTCCGATAATTTTGTCTGGTACAGGAAAAATCAATTCTGCTGTGATATTATCTTTTAACTGCAATTTTTGTCCGTTATCAGATTCTAACTCAACTGCCATCATTCCGAATGTTGCCAGTTGTACAATTTCACTGGATTCATTAAGGCCACGAAGGTCACCTGGCATTGCAGCACTAATATCATTACTTGCTGGATCGAACCAATGTGCAAAAACCCGGACACCACCATCATAGCTGTTGCCATTTTCCAGTTTAAAGGCATCCTTGGGAAAAGTAATTGAAGCACCACCTGGCAAATCAAGGCTGCCTCCATTCACAGCAGATATATTTCCTGATAATTGCCTCGAAATCATTTTAACACGAAGAAATGAATTTACCCCTGTTTCAGGTAAGAAAAACTTGAAGTTATTGAAATATCCCGGCTTGCTAAAGCTTAGATAGCCACCGCTTTCATTCACGCTTGTATTTTCAATTTTAAAATATCCGTTTTCATCGGATCTTTGATCTTTATTGTTGTATTCTATGACCACATTTTGAATCGCATTTCCGTCCTGGTCAACAATAATCCCGTTTACACCGGATGCGATATTTACTTCCGGGTTTGTAAGAATCGTCGTGGTTTCTGTTTCACCAATAATATCATCCTGGCAACTTTGAAATATGGCTGCAGCTAATAGGAAGATGAAAAATATTCTGATTTGCATAATCTCATTTTTTTTAAGTCTCAATAAATAATTTGGTCGACCTGTTTATATATATCCTCGGCGTCGGAAAAACGTTGCGTGGCGTTCAGAGATTTTTTTTAATAGTCATTAACGTGTGAATTAATTTATATGTCTGTTAACTTCCATCTCTCAATTTTAATCAGTGTTTCCCCTTATCGATAATTCAAGGTTTCTACCCCCAAATGTTCCTGGTGATCTTAATACCTTGTTATCTCAATCCAGTGAGTGCAGTTTAAGCTTAAATTTTAAATAATGAACCTATCAAATATTATTTTGAGCGCTTTGATTTGCTCACAATTGGCCTGTACGAATTCTATTCAATATCCTTATTCCAATGATTATACGGTATCCGGATTTATGGTAACAGATTCATCTGAGGGTGACAAACGATTTTACATTCATCGGTCCGAGGACGGTGAATTTATGGAATTGAGGTTCTACCATGATCGAAATCAAGATCTTCACTTTGAAGAATTTGGATATGTAGAAGTCTTAGGGAATTACTTCGCTCTAAGCAATGTCATAATGGTTGAATCAATTTATTCTGTTGAACAGGGTGTTTACTCAGAATGTGATGAAATGATCACTGTTAGCCACTAGAATCAAGTTTTCGGGAAAAATTATCTTATCACGTTGAATTTATAGTATAAACTGCCTGACTGGTTGCTGATTCTAAGGATGTGAATGCCCTGGTTTAAACTGGAAACATCCAAGCTTACAAATCCATTTACGTTTGATTCCATTTCGAGTTTGCCTCCAATATTGATAACCTGGATGTTCCAGTTATCATTATTAATTCCAGTTTCCCTGATGTTAAGGAAATGACCCGTTGGATTAGGATAGATTACAAATCTGTTTGTGTCTTCCAATAAGTCCTCTGTAGCTGTAGATGCAGGATCAATATTGATGTCGAAATTTGTTTGATCAATCCAGCCTCCTTGACCATCGATGACTGTAAAAACAAAGAAATCAATTTCCTTGTCGATGCCTTCGTGAAGGTATTCCACGAGCCCATTATCTATATCGCTCTGAGTGAACTGACCTCCAATTGACAATAATTGATCATTAACCAGAATAGAACCTTTTTCGGGTTGTTGAACAATAGTGAATATGAGTTCATTGGCCGTATTGTCATTATCCTGGGCAAGAAGTATATTTCCAGTAATTGTAGCAATATTTCCAGGTGCAACATCCAGCGTATTATTATTAACAAGAAATGGACTATTCAGGCTGATATTTGAACAAACCTCAAGGCTGAAGTTCTGGAATTGACCTCCTTCCCCGGCTACAGTATCTTCTATTTTAAGCGTCCATTCACCGCGAATATCTTCCCCTATAAATGCATCCAGGGAAGCTTTTTCCGGTTTCATTGTAAGTCCATTATTCAGTGAACAAGTGAAATTTACAGGAGATTCGCTATCAAATCCGACATTAAAATTACTCCCAAAACACCTGTTTTCGAAGAGTAATACTTCCGTTTGAATCGGGCTGATCAGTGTGGCTTTTAAATCCCCGATCCTCTGATGTATTCCTTTGATATTTTTAACATTCACATCACTGATTTCCCCGACATCGAAGATTTCAAGCGTAGAACTTACTGTCGGTCGGCCTGTTGCGGATATGTTGGTTGGAAGATCTTCGGATTCAAAAGACCTGCAACTTAGAGAAACAGTTCCAAATGTATGAACCGGACTGACTGTAGCTGCACCACATTTATTTGTGGATGTGACCCTCCAGTAGTACAAGGTACTGTTACCCAAGGCCACCTGCGGAACAATCTGGCTTATAGTTAAACCTTCTTCATAAATAATATTACTGGTACCAAATGCTGGACTATCAGATACTTCAAGGATATATTCTGTCGCATTCAGGGCAGGATTCCATGAAAACTCGGGAGTGCCATTGAGGCCTGAGGCACCGTTGACAGGAAATAAAACTTCAAATTCATCGAAATTGGTTCCAGTAACATTCAGTGAAATAATCTGGTTCACTGTATCTGCATTCTCAGAAGTCGCCCTGACAACAACATCGTAAACATCTGTATAAAGTACGTTACTCATATCGATTGTAAGGATGGATGTAGCATCAGGCGCAATCGGGTTCTCTGAAAATGTAACTTCTGCTTCCGGGGGTAATCCTGAAACGACTTCAAGAAATAGTTCGTTTTCAAAATTTTGGAATGCTGTACCTCGTATTTCAATATCTACAGTTTCCGGAAGACAAAAATCAAATGTGTTATCAGATACATCAATAAAAAATCCTGGTTCGGCTGGTTCCCTGATAAAGAGTTCTGAAGCTCCTACATTGAAAAATATATTGTCATGTGCTTGTACCTTAATTCGGCAGTTGTCGCTAATCTCGTTGGGTACAATAATAACTTCACTTCCATCATTCGGCGTATTTCCCTTTAACAGTATATCAAAGTTCTGTCCACTATCTGTAGATAGATAGATATCAACCGAAGTACAATTGACTGGAGAATTATCTGTATTTGCTACATCCCATGCTATAGTCAGTGTATCGCCTACTTCCTTGAATAAAAGTTGGTCCGGGTAAGTCACAACAAATGGTCCTGCAGCTGAAGTAGATTTAAATGCGACGTCATCCCACACCGTATATCCTGCACCTGGATGGTTATCCTTTACCGTAAACCTGAAATTCAAATCCCGGCTATAAGTAGGTAAAACTTCCCTGATATTGGATGTTCCATTTAATACATCGCTCATTTTGGGAAAAACCCTGGTATTATCCGATGAAGGAGGCAAAGATCTGAAACTGGGTGCATTATTTAGTGGCGTTCCAAGCTCACTGCTTGGTCCTGTATTCATTTGCTCCCAATTATAGGTCATAGCATCACCATCGGGATCTTCAGCCACACCAGTCAACTGGAATGGAGTGGAAACAGGTATATAGAAACCGGATTCATATTCCAGGAAAATATCAGGGGTATGATTCCCAGAAATTTCTTCTACGCCACATGTTGTCGCATTGACATGATTAATAAACTGTCCTAAATTGCCGACATGAAAATAATCATCATTATTGCTAACAATATTATTGGCACCACCGCATGACCCGGCATAGGAGAGGATCGTAGAACCACTTCCGGGTTCCCACCCTGTTCCGGGAGAAAACTGACCCTGTGAAGGCGGACAATTATTCCATGAATGTCCACCTGAAAACTGGTGTCCGATTTCATGGGCAGTTGTTTGCACCATAAAAGAGGAAATATTTCTTGTGCCTACACAACTTACGCCACCCCCTTTATTTCCACTACAAAGTGATCCCAGGAATGCAATTCCCGCGACACCATCTGTACAAAATGATGTAAAGACGTGACCAATATCAAATGAATTGGAACCAACAATAGCATCAATAATTCCATCATTTTCACCAAGTGTTGTGCTTCCTGAATTGGGATCTGAATACGGATCATTATTTGCATCAATAAAAATCAATTCTTCGTTATTATCTATCAATTCAAATTTGACTGCAATTTCGTTTTCAAAAATCATATTCAAACGGTTGACACCCGTATTCATTCGGCTTAAAACGTTTTCGACAGATCCCCAAAGTTGTCCCCAGGCTCCCGTACAAGCCAAAGCCATTCTGTATGTCGTTTTTATCACTGGTACGGAGGAAGACTTATTCAGTTTCTGAACTGCTGCGAAGTCTTCTTCGGTAAGTTCTGCCTCATAGGCTTCAATACCACAGGTTTTCTTGTATTGGCTGATATCAACTTTATCGTCTCGTGTGTAATATGAAATATAATTTTCATCTGCATTTCTGAAATATGGATCTATATAAATAGTCCCTTTGTCTGACCTGATAACACCATGAAATCCTTCATAACCATAATCTATTCGGACCTGGTTGTAAGGATTGCTTGTGGAAATACCCCTGTAACTTTTAATACCCGGAAATTTGGCAGCTAATACCGGGCTGAAACAAGAGCTTTCCCAGAACAAAAATTCTTCAACTGTTCCTTCCGGAAACGGAAGCATCATCCTGACGGCATCTTTCATTTTATCAAATTGCTTCTCTCCGGGTGCCTTCGATAATATCTTTACCATCGATTTGAAATCGAGTTCAAATGTTTCATATTTTTCAGGAATGGTTTCCCTTTCATTAATTGTTTTATCATGAATTAATGCTTCGTCTTTAACAGTCCAGACCGATTGGCTGTAAGAGGGGAGTGTAAACAGAAAACTTGCTAATAAGAGTAAAAACTTCATTGTTTCCTAATCTTGTTTTTGTTGAATGTATTCCCGGAAATACCAGGTTTAATCAGAGACTGACAAATATATAACGCATATTCCTATGATTGTTCAATTTCAAGGATTTATGACGACATTAATTGACCTTATTTAGGATTAAAAGACGGCCCTCAATTGTACACCGGCCGTGTTGATCAAAGCATTGGACTCAGATTTACGTCCATCGTAATTAAGGATGAGATCGATACTATTTGAAATTCTGCGGGTATAGTTCAGTTGCCACAGGTAATTCTTACCGTCTTTTAACCCTTGCAACATCTCGAATTCAACCGGTGAGTTTTGCTGACCGGTGAAATCAATATTTACAAAATTAAAGCTAAACTGAAGGTTAGAAAAACTGCCTTGTCTCCATGTTATTTCAATGCCGAGGTCTTGAGCCAGTGATGTTTCTTCCAGCGTACTCATGTTTTTACTCCGTGTAAAATTGTATTTTCCAACAATTCGCAGGTTCGTTGACGGGCGATAATTTACTTGTGGAAGAATACTGTAATAATCGATATTAAAGTCCTGGGAATCAAAGTTTTGTGAATCATATTCCTTTATTCCTGTTCTGAGCTCAACAATCGCATCAACTTTCCTTTTAAGGTTGATCCTGCTCCTGGCATAGTACTCCTTTTGGGATCTTCTTTCGAACCCTGATATCTGAACAAATTTATTTTCCGATGTCCTGTATGATAATTGCACATCATAGGACGGGTTTCCCCTGTTGAAGAATATGTTATGATCAAAAACAGCATTATTTGAAACGATCGATACCGTATCATCAAAATTAAAATTCACAAACCTGAATAATGATCCTGCGTTTTCATTACTGGATTTTTGATCAATTCTGTACCTGCTTGAAATCAATGTTCTTCCAAGGAAGGAATTTTTATTTTTTAGAATTTTACCTGGCTCGAATTTGAGGGTCTGGTTCAGGATATTTTTGTTGATACTGATGAATTCGTTGTTGAATACTGTAATTTTTTCATAATCCGCCTGATCTGAAAATGGAGCTATAACAAATTCGTTGATTGTCTGAAGAGAGTCCATATTATAATCGTTCCAGGTATATGAACCCTCACCTTTCTGGACCTTGATATACTGAAATTCAAATTTAGGTTCCTGCCCTGTATTGGATTCAAAATATGAATTAAGGACCAGTCCTTTTTTCAATATATTCAGATTGTGGTTTACCGACCCGATAAAGGATCTTGTTGGTTTGAAATTGTTCTGAAAATCACTTTCAACCCGGAAGTCCCTGACGGCCAATTGCCATTCCAGTCGCGAAATTCTGGCCTCACTCCATTGGCCACCAAATTGAATATCCAAAGCTTTGGTAGCCCTGGTGAGCTGATCTGATTTCACAAAGTCATCTGTTCTCAAAGCCAAAGACCAGCGTGTTGAGAAACTCTCATTTAATTTATTGGCAAGGGAAATTCGCGAAAGATCATAATTAAAGCTGCTATTCAGCAAACTGTCAGTCTGAATATCCTGACGTTTATTTTTTTCTTTTTCATAATAGTATGAAAATGTCCATTTTTCATTGAGAATTGATTTTTGCAAAAGAAATTTTGGCCTCAGAAAACTGGAATGATCGACAGGAGTTTCAGAATCAAGTATATTGCCAGAAAAGGATAACAGCCATCCCTTGTTGGAGTGTGAAATATCCATTTGATGCTTGGTGCCGCTATAATTTATTTCTTCGTCAAAAGAATTTAAACCATAGGATATACCTGACTTCTCTGATTGAAGGCTGAATGAGCTTTGAAACAGCCTTTGCTGATACCTGTTTTGTCCTGCTGAAATATTCCAGTCCCTGTTAAATTCAGGTACCCTGTAGGGATTCAGGGATTCGAAATTTTTGTCTGTGATTTCAAGGCTGCATTCTGATGTTAAAAGCCAGTTTTCTCTCTTACCAATACGACGATTATCACTGATATTTCCCATGATTGCAATCCCGTTATTGTTGTCATTATCGATGTCTGAAAAGCGATTGAAATCTCTGTTGGATAAGCCTGTTTCAATATAAAATTTCGTTGAATCTGAAAGGTTGTACTGGCCAGACATGGTGATCAGTTGCCTTTTTTCCGG
>JAHHJO010000160.1:0-13677 GCA_018680275.1 Bacteroidia bacterium | reverse complement strand
ATCAAAATAATTAGTGATTTAGGACAAAGTAAATAATTGGCTTCCGTTTCCATAGTGTCATAATTACATCAACTTCCTTATAAATCATGGATTCTGTATGTGTACGAAATACAAAAAGTCTGTCATTGTTGACTTATTAAATGCACATCTGGAGTTTTATTCAAATGTTAAAATTATGTTAAGAAAATACGCAGTTTTAAAACATCTTTTTACCTGGTTTTGGTAAAATGAATTTTATTTTAAAATATTTTCTGAAAAAGTAGGGGTATTTGGTTTGGGCATCATCTTACAGTATAAAAGCCATGCTCATGAATCATTCTTCAAAATTCCTGTTACTTAAAGAAATTGAGTTATTCAATACATTGAATGACATGCAGATAGAACAGTTGAGTAACCAATCTACTCTTGTAAAGATTGGTAAAGGAAAACATCTGTTTCATTCTGGTGATCGCCTTAATCACGTTTATATATTGATCAAAGGATCAATAAAAGTTGGACGGTATACCCTGAATGACAAAGTTTTGTTAAAGGAAATTGCATACAGGAATGAGTTGATTGGTGAAAATTTTCTTTCTGAAAATGAGAATTCGAGAGAATTTGCACAGGCACTGGAAGATGCAGAGCTTTTCCAGATTCCAATTTCTTATTTTAAATCATTGCTGGAGCACAATCCTGATCTGTGTCAGAAGATCACTGGTATTCTCATTCAGAAGATGGCGAACCTCGAATCCAGGATGAGCAATTTTGTATTTAAGAAAGCGCAAAGCAGAATTATAGATTTTCTGAAGAAACTTGCAAAAACCAAGGGAATCAAAATTGGTTTTGATGAAGTTTTGATAAACCATGGCTTGTCTCATAAGGAAATTGCCTATATCACGGATACCTCAAGACAAACAGTTGCAAGGGTATTGGGAGAATTAAAAAGGCAGAACATCATACATTTCAGTACGCGAAAACCTCATAAGATATTAATTCGGAGCACATTGAACCTTAGTTGATCGATGTGGTTTAATGCCTTTGTATATTAAGATATACAGGGGCATTTTCATCTGCTTTTCTATCTTTGGGAAACTAAAAGAAAAGCTATGATGAATTGCCTTGTTATGCCGGACTTTGCCAGTTCAGCCGTTTGGCTCAGTTTGCTGACTCTCACATTTCTCGAGATTGTTTTAGGAGTTGATAATATCATTTTCATTTCTATTGCATCTTCTAAAATTCCTGAAGAAGACCAAAAAAAAGCGACCAATATCGGTTTGATTCTGGCGATGGCAATGAGAATTGTATTGCTGTTGGGTGTATCGGCGCTCATTGCAATGAGTGAACCTTGGTTATCTTTTCATGCAAGCTGGTTTGAAGCAGGTTTTTCAATACAAAGTTTGATACTCATAGCTGGAGGTATTTTCCTTCTGTATAAAAGTGTCAGTGAAATTCATCACAAGCTTGAAGGAGTAGATCCTTTATCGGGTCATGCAAAGAAAACTTCGACCCTGAATAAAGCAATTATAGAAATTACGATTATCAATATCGTATTTTCTTTCGATTCGATTTTGACTGCTGTAGGGATGACAAATGGCCTTGAGGGTGCACTCTTTATAATGATTGTAGCTGTCGTTGTTTCAGTTCTTATTATGATGATATTTGCAGTCCCGGTAGGGCGTTTTGTGAACAAGCATCCGTCTATTCAGATGCTGGGTATGGCGTTTTTGATACTTATAGGTTTTATGCTTATCATTGAAGGAGCTCATCTGGCACATTTGTCTGTATTAGGAAATGAAATCGGGGCAGTGCCTAAAGGATATTTGTACTTTGCAATAGCGTTTTCACTGGGCGTTGAATTCCTGAATATGCGATTGCGTAAAAAAGAGGATCCCGTGCAGTTGCATGGTGCAACCGAAGATGCTACCAAAGAAGGTTTGTTGTAAAAAAAAACAGTATGAAATTTAACTTAAGTCGTGATATTGTATTTTTTGATATAGAAGCTACCGGATTAAATGTCGTAAGAGACAGGATTATCCAGATCGGTCTGGTCAAGTATATGAAAGATAGTGATGAGCCAAGGGAATTGGAATTATTAATCAATCCTGGTCCTGTCCTGATTTCAGAAGAGGCATATGCTGTGCATGGTATTTCTTCAGAAATGCTGGCTAACAAGCCATTGTTTCACCAGGTCGCTCAACAAATATGGGATTTTATTGGTGATGCTGATCTTGCAGGTTATAATTCTGACCGATTTGATATCCCAATGTTGATGGAAGAATTTTCTCGCGCAGGGTTTGAATTTAATCTTGATAACAGGAGTACCATCGATGTACAAAAGATCTTTTACAAGATGGAGCCAAGGACTTTAACTGCTGCATATAAACTTTACTGCGGGAAGACAATGGAAAATGCGCATGATGCACTGATTGATGTAAAAGCAACGATTGAAGTGCTGCAGGGGCAGATAAGGCGTTATGAAAATGTTGATTATGTCGATGGAGATGGATTTACGCATCCTGCACCCATAAAAAATGATATCGATGCGATCGCCAAGTTTACCAATGACAGCCGGATTGTTGATGTGACAATGAGATTAAAGTATAATCAGAAAGGTCAGATTGTTTTCAATTTCGGGAAATATAACGGGCAGGTCGTAGCAGAGGTGTTGAGCAGAGATAAACAATATTACAACTGGATTCTTGAAAAAGATTTTTCAGCACAGGTCAAACAGATCGTAAAAAGACTCGTCAAAGAAAATGAGAATCCTTCTCGGACTTAGCTTATGCGCCATATTCATCTGGTCATGTGAAGAATCAAGAGAAGCATGCCTTGACCTCAATGCCAGCAATTTTGATTTCGGGGCAGTAAGTGCTTGTGATTCTTGCTGTACATACCCGGTTTTTTCATTACCTGTTACCCTGAATTATGATTCACTTACTTTCGACTTTGATTCATCTTATGTTTTAAGCCAGGGAGATACCCTTTCACTGACCTCGTTCCAGTTTGTACTTTCTGATTTCCAGTTGGTTGGCACTGACTCTGTTTACAGGATCAGAAACAGTCTTGGCTCCGAAGAAAGTAAAGTTTTTGATGATTTCTACCTGGTTAGATCAAACAGGCTTTCAAGTAAAACAATCGGAAATACAGATTTTGTCGATGATATAAAACAACTGAATTTTAGCCTGGGATTGGATCCGGATGAAGTAGCACAACTGAAACCTTATGAATTTTTGGATGATGACACCAATCTGTCTCTGGTGATAGATAGTCTTTATAATTCAGACATTGATTCATTCAACATATTTGAAATAAAGTTCAATTTGAACAGTATCCCTTACGAATTTGACTGGACCTCTGATGAAATACATGAATTCACTTTTAAGACAGCGCGTTTTTTAATTCCTGGTGATAGTTGGAGTATTGATTTAGCTATTGATATTAAGGAATTATTTTATGAAATTTCGAGTGTACAATCAGCTGACCTGATGTCTGAAAAATTGCTGGAAAATTTTGACAATTCAATGAGTGTCAATTAACAACTTATTCTTTTATCAGACGTTATTATTTTAGTTATGAAGTATTATAGTCAGTTTTTCATAATCTTTTCTTTCCTGTTCATTCTTTTTAATGGATGTAGCGATGATCCAGCCGCAGTGGTCGATTATGATAATATTGATTTGACAGATATTGAATACAGTCCTGAAAATTATACTATAACTTATCCTCAATCTTCATTTCCCGCGCCTGAGATTCCAGAGGATAACCCAATGACAAGGCAGGGCGTTGATCTGGGGAAATTTCTGTTTTATGATCCGGTATTAAGTGCAGATTCCACGATGTCATGTGCATCTTGTCATCTGCAAATTGGAAGTTTTACAAACAACCTTCCTGTAAGTGTTGGTATTGATAATATTGCAGGTACCAGGAGTGCCATGTCATTACTTAATGTTGGCTTTTATAATAAAGGACTTTTCTGGGATGGTCGGACTACAACATTGGAAGAGTTGTCATTGCTGCCGGTTACAGATGAAATTGAGTTTCACAATGAATGGCCTAATGTTATTGGAAAATTCCGGGCTAGTGATAAATATCGTTCAATGTTTCGTAAAGCCTTTGGAATTGAAAACAGTGGAGAAATCACTAAAGAACTTGCAGCGAAGGCGATGTCTCAATTTCAGCGTACTTTGAATTCGTCCGGGGAAAGCAAGTATGACAGGGTCATGGCAGGTAAAGCTGTTTTTACGGATCAGGAATTAATGGGGTTTGAAATTTATTTCGACGTTAGTGAAGATCTGCCGGATGGAGAATGTTTTCATTGTCATAATGACCCTCTTATGACAACAAACCAATATCTCAACAATGGTCTTGATGAAGCAGAAGATTTTTCTGATTTTACAGATCTGGGGCATGGAAAAGTAACAGGAATACCATTTGATAATGGTCGTTTCAGAATACCCACACTCAGGAATATTGTTCATTCAGCGCCTTATATGCATGACGGCCGTTTCCAGACACTGGAGGAAGTCCTTGATCACTATAATTCCGGAGGGAAGCCGTCACCGAATAAGGATCCACTCATTCAGCCATTAGGATTAACCCAGGAACACCTGGATGCTGTACTTGCATTTTTACATACACTTACAGATGAAACATTTATGAATAATCCTGAATTCGCTGATCCCACCAACTAAATTATTCCTTGTCAGTTGGTGCTCATGGACATGAGGGCAAGACGAGCTGGTCAATATTGGGAGTAAATAACAGGCTTACCAGGTAATCAGTTTTTATGTAAAAATCTTGTTTCTTATTTTCATTGTAACTACTCTGAATTTTGGTGCAAAGACAGAAGCTGCATAGATAATGATCAATGGGTCCATGGTAATAACCCTGAATCTGTTCATTGGAAAAAAGAAAATATAAATTAAAAGGATGGAAAGGATGACAGAAACAAATAAATAATGCTTCATTCTGTCATGATCTTTTAATGAAAGGTATAAGCTTATATAAGAAGGAATGTATAGCAGAAAACCAATGATCATTGCAGGTAACCAATATATCAATCTGTATTGTTTCCAGTCTAGGCCGGGAATTAAAAAACGTTTCAGGCCATGCCATTTGAGTTCAGCATATTTTATTTGATTGGCACGTATCCATTCTAATGCATATTTAAATCTTAAGTGACTTCTATTTTGAGGACTTAATTGATTGACAAATCCTAAGGTTCCATAATTATAATCCAGATCAAACACAATATCGGCATTACATCCTTCACTGTGAATTTCCTGAATTTCACCAGATGTACTTGTCAGGCACTTATAAGCGATGTCAGAATGACCCAATAGGAATAAACTCGTCCATCCATGACTGGAAAGCGTGACAACATTATGCTTGATATAATTTGTAATACTGAAGGGTAGGCAACAAATAACAACGATTAGAGAGAAAAACGCTAACGACCGATATTGTCTTTTGACTAAAAAAATGACATATAGAAACGGGATCAGAATAACTATATGTGATTTGGTTAAAAGACTTATTGCAAAGAATAATGCCGCAAGAACAAGATTCCTTTTTTGATTCAGGATAATATACTTTGTAAAGAAGTAACAGAAAAATATGAAGAATGCCTGGAATGAAGTTTCCTGGACCAGTGTATGATTATACCATAGGGTCAGGGGATAAAAAATATAGATCACGGAGGCCAGAACTGCTGTGGATGTATCCTTGAATATTAGTAAGGCCAGTTTATACAGATATATAATTGAGATTGAAACCAGTCCAAACTGGTAAATCACAGCCAGAGTAATCCAGTATTCTTCACTCAATAATTTAAATAGGGCTAAAGTCCATGGATAGAGTGGTGCAACAATATATGCAACAACATCCATATTGAAATCACCTTCAATAATCCTGTTACTAAGCATATCATAGCGAAAGGAGTCATTAAATAATTCAAAGTTGTCATAACCTGAAAGCAATAGAAAGGCTATTCTGCTGATCAGACATGTAATGATTAATATGAAATATGTTATAGCCCTTTTATTATACACTGGATAAACCGAAATAGTTGATCATGATAATAATACAAATAACGTCAAATAGAAAGATTAGAAAAGAGAAAGCGTAGAAGGATGGCAACGATAGACTCGAAAAAGAAATAGCCGAAAGTGATTCTTCCGGCTATTTCTATATCTTTTAATTGAATGTTTATCTTACAGTAATCAACTTAAGTTGATCTAATTTGCAATGATCACCTTGATATTTATCAATATTAATTGAAGTGTCGAAAACCTTTTTTTACGGTTACTCGCTGTGTTTTTAAAACAAGGATAACATTCCAATTTTTCCTGAACTTCGGCAAAAGTGAAATCACTTTTGCCATGAAATGGTATGGTGGACTCATTGTTTAAATTTTTAGTTAGTCAATTTGGCTCATTGGTTCTTCCAGGGTTATTCTATAAGATTTGATTTATTGTAAATACACGAAACTGCATCTACGATTTGGAACATAATCTGAAGAATTCAATGAACGTGCATCTGTTTCAAATATAAACAAAATTTTGTGTATTCAAAATAGTATAGTCATGAATAATGCATTTATTTTCAATTGCCATAGAATGATATATGAGATGCTATTTATACAAAATATAAATTACCAGGCAGTTGAACTATTTTAAAAGGAAAACCCCAACCTGACAGATAATTGTTCATTATCATCAGAAATTGAATAATAGGGATGGAGCACTGCCATATCGAGGATGTTCAGACTAAGACCAAAAGTATAGCCTGTATGAAATCCATCGAATAGTTCATCTTCCAGCCATACTCTACCATAGTCATAACCCCCCATTACACCTATTGACATAGGAAGTACAGGATTGTTCCAACTAAATAAATGTAATCTCAAATCAAATTGATGAATGAGGCTGGACTCACCTCTGAATCGTTCATTCCTGAATGCGCGCAAACCGTTATTATTTCCGATTGCAGGCATCTGGTATAATTTCGGATCTCCAAATACTTTGGCATATGCCGCTTTGGTGGCAAATGTCAACCTGGGTTTTGCAAGGAGTGTCAGGTAAAAACTTCCATCAACCCATATACTTGTAAAGTCATTATCATCATCTATGTTATATGCATATTCCGCGCCCGCATTAAAACGGATACCATGCCCGGGATTACTTCCTTTATCTACGGCCTCCAGTCCATATTCAAAAGATGCTGTCGCAAAATAATCTCGTTCAAAGAACCCATCACCCGGATTTTCAATATCATCAAGTACCCTGTCTTCTACGTTGACCAGTTTGAATGTATTAAATCCGGGTCCGAATTTTATGAAGCTTCTTTTCCATCGTTCCTGGAATTTTATATTCGCAGAATAATTAAACATTCTCACCCAATTGTAGCGGTTATCGGGTTGATCATCCATAGAATTATTTCCAAGACCAAAATAATTGATAAAAAACGGATTCAATACAGAGAGGTCTGTGATCAGATCCAGATTTCGAAATACCTTGTCGGTGTAGATGCCATTGTACTTTATAATAAAAGTAGATTTTGCAGGGGAATAACTTGCTGAATAAGTATGTTTTGATGCAAATGGATCTTTTCTCCATCCTTGTTTGGTAAAACTACCTCCGGCACCTATCCAGAATAGATCATCAGGCGTGTATCCGAGTAAAAGGAAAGGTAATCCTGTATTGTATTCAAAATATGATCTGTCATATTCATTAACTTCCAGATCAGTCTCACTTGTAAAGTCTTTAAAAGAGAGATCTTCTTCTACAGTTATACCATTCAGGTCATCATAGACCTTCACTGTTTTAACAATCTGTCCGCCTGTTTTATCCGTGATCTGATCTTTTCCTTCTCCACCGATAATCCTTAATTTAATTTTGTTATTCGAATCCCCCTGCAAGATGAAATGATCTTTACCATCAAGCCCGAAAAATCTGATTTCCTTTGTCACATCCGGCGTAAAATTGCGTTCAAATTTTAATATTTGTTCACCATCATCCCTGACAAAAACCCTGACATCAACGGTTCCATTCGCATTCCTCTCAACATAGAAATCTTCTTTATTATCAGACCCCACAACCTGCACTTCCTTATTGATAAATTCGTAATGCTTTCGTGCATATTTCTTCAGGTCATTTTTTCGTCTTATAAGCTTGTTTTTAATTTCCTCCTTATTCAGTGCTCTTACCTCTGGAGGCAGATCCTTAAAAGCTGCATCTATATCGGCGATGGTGATTTTTGATTGAAGTGTTTCGACTATTTCTTCCCAATCAGACCATTCTAATTCGTTGAGAAAATATCTGTCAAAAGTCCTTGCATTCGTGCTCAATCCAGGCACATCCCGGATGACATCATCCATAGTTTTAAAACTACGAACGCCATAGATGGCTATTAACCGGGGAAGCAGTCCTTCAAATTTATAAAAGACCTGATCCCTGTCCCGGGGAATCGGTCGATAAATGGTTTTATTTTCTTCTTTGAATGAGGCCCAGCGCCATTGGTCATCATGCCTGTCCCAGTCGTGAATCCATATATCAAAGAGTCTTGATTTAAGTACCCATTCCTGATCAATAAAGTGTTTTTTCTTAGTCTGCAAAATTGTTAGCAGGTCAGCATAGCTTATAATATTTTCAGAATTCCCGAAAGGTTCATGCTGAGACCAGTCACCTGATGGCCTTTGTTCAAGTAAGTACAATTCTTCAGGAAAAAGATCATTGTAATTACCTAGTTGTTCCTGGTGTGGAAGGTAAACCAGTCGGGGTTCTGTGTAATAAATTCCTGCAGCTCTTGATAATGTTGGGATCATCAATGCACCATAAGGATGACTGGCGCTGTTTTGATCCTTCATAATATTAACCAGTTTTAAGTTCTTGAAATTTTCAGGAAGCAATTTTGTGTAGTCCTTATTGATCGATCTTAGAATATAATGATGACCATCAGGATTCTCCATTCTTAATGAATTGGACGCCATTCCCCCTCCTTTTTTTATTGGTACAAGTCCCCCATTCACATTAGACAGGTTTATTGCAGGAACATCAATATCCGTTGCCCACATGTCGCGGTATTGTTCACCCAACCAGAATTCTTTGAATCCTTTAGATTTAAATTTTTTATTGGCAGCAGCAATTATTTGCTCTGGTAATTCTTCAGAAGAAGGATACGCATTCTTGTCTTTAACAGTTCCGGCTTTTGGTTCGATGATCTGTTGTCTGTACTTCAGTTTCTGTTCTGTACCAAAACTTTCTACGCTGTAAAACTCGAGCCATACTTCTCCATTATCATAGAAGTTCAATTTGGAATACCCTCTTTCTGCATATACAAATTCTGCATCTGCTCCTTTTTGGCCAAAGGATTTTCTACTTCCTGAACCACTGATGATATGGTGTATCCCAGCTTTTTTGGTGTATTGAAGAATATGTTCGTGGCCTGAGGCTACAATTACATTTTTTGCAACATGAGCTGCATTTGTAATGCCATCAATTAATTCCTGGTAAAGTGGATTTGGGATATCCTGCCTGTGCCCGCTAACCGACCGGTATAATGGGTAAATAGAACCGATGATCGGAAGTGGAATCCACAAAGAAGAATTTAATTCCTGTAACGGGAACAAATGCTGTTTGAGCGAATAATATCCACCATGATTTCCGTTGCTGTGAAAAGGGTGGTGCACAAACAAGACGATCTGTTTATTTTTGTATTTGACAAACAGTTCTTCCAATTCGTCAATAAATGCTCTCCTTGATTTGATTTCGCATCCTTTATTAATCTTTTTTTCTTTTTCCCAATCTGCCAACCACCATTGTGTATCGGTAAATATCATAACGAGGTCATTATCAACTTTCACAACTTCAGGATCTCCACATCCATTTTTTGGATAGAATTTCACTTTTTTATTATGCCTGTTGTCTTTTATATAATCTTCCTGTCTTTTCAGATATTTTAAACCGCCTTTAGTATACTTCTTCCAATCATGATTTCCGGGAATGAAATATGTATTTGCTTCAGTATTTTTCGTGACATCTATCTGTGCCATCAGAATGTCTTCACCTCGTTGTCTGTCAGGATCATCTTTTTTGACCAATCCTTTAGGGTATAAGTTATCTCCCAGGTAAACTACAGAAGTCTCTTTGCCTTCTGCTTTTATGGAATGGCTGACCTCATCAAGAACGAAATTTCTTTTTTTAATGGGGTCATCCAATTCGCCTGCATCACCAACAAGATAAACGCTGTGTTTTAATGTGGAACTGATGTTATTATCATTGTCAATCTGGGTTTTGGCTGAGTCACTATAGTAAGGTGCTTTATAAGTGCCACAAGAAAAAAAGAGAAAAAAAAGACAAGAAACGATGGAAATTTTGGTCGGATTCATAGATGAAATTTACGCAATGATCTAAGACATTTGAAGTTACTGTAACAAAATAGCCACTTTGTTTGTTATTTATGGTACTGATTTTGACAGTTAATCTGTGAAGTTCTGAAGAATTAGGTTAACTTTTATTACCAAATAATACTAAATAGAATTAAATGCCTGACCTATTAGATAAAGACCTGCAATTTCTGGAAATGGAATTCCTGCCATTATCACAGATGCTTGAGATCATGAAAGCGCGTGAATCAATGCCATATCCAAGCAAATTCAGCTTTGAACCCTATTTGAAATCTGTTTCCTCCAGGATGAGTAATGCCTGTGCCAATACTAAAGGTGCACTGAATCCTGTATTAGAAGGATCAAGTAAATATATAGAAAGCGGTGATGGCGATATGGAAGAAATGTTCAAGAGTGAACATTTTCAAACATTGGTAAGTCTCGTCGTTCCGTCTTTGTTTTTTAAGGATGATAAGGGATTTATTGCTGAACCATTCAGAAAGCATTTCCTGGTCACAACGACGGCTTACAGTGACCTGATCAATGGAAAAGAATGGGAAGTCAAAGTTGAAGCAGAAAAGTTTATTGAAAACAAACATAGTGGTTTATGCCAGGCAGGAATGTTTATCCTGAATAAATTCTATAAGCAGAATTTGGATATTCATTTCAAGAATATCATTACCCTCAGGAACAGGAAAACCAAAATTGAAAAACATTATCAAATAACTCTCAAATTTGATTTTGTTGAAGCAACGAATATCAAGCCGCTTCCAAAATTAAGTCAAAAGGAGATCAACCATTTGATAGCCAATATTGATGATGAGGATCTATGGTTAAAGAAATTACCTCCCGATCATTTTGAATTCAAAGGATTTGCGACAGGACAATTACTTGATGTGACAGATCTGGAAGTCATGTCCCAACTCAAACATTGGTTAAATTCCTCTAAGGATAGTTTGAACCCGGAAGGTTTTATCAATGGTCTAACAGGCTATATGAAATCATATCTTGATATGGAGAGCCTTCGTATTGGGAGTATCATGACAGAGTATGAAGAAATGTACAAAGGCACATCCTATAGTTTGACTGGAAGAACATACAATGAAATATTCCAAAGTGCTGTGCCGATCAACGGGCATGAAGATATTTATCATAGGATGGTGCGGGAAAATACGCCTATCATCGTTGAAGACATTAATACGATCAAGACGCCATCCGTAAATGAGAAGGCTTTAATCAAAAATGGTATCAACAGTGTACTTCTGGCTCCTATAATCAGCGAAGAAGGTAAAGTCCTGTCCGTACTGGAATTTGGTTCACCTGTCAAAAATATCTTTCATCATGCAGTATTCAGGAATATTCGACCTGCACTGGATGTACTCAAGGCAGGATACGACAAATACATAGCTTCACTGGAAGGGCAGATAACCAATATTATACAAGAAAAATATACCTCTATTCATCCGTCAGTACAGTGGAAGTTCCAGGAAGTTGCGATGAAGCATATGATTTCAAATTTTTATGAAGAAGATGAAGTGGTATTGGATTCCATCGTTTTCAATGATGTATATCCTCTATATGCACAATCAGATATCGTCGGTAGTAGCAAGAAGAGAAATCATGCCATTCAAGAGGATCTTATTCAAAATTTGGAATTACTGTCAGATGTCCTGGCGAAGTATTACAGAAAGCAGAAATCACCCCTCATTGATTCATACCAGTTAAAGGTCAATGAGACCCTGGAAAAATTAAGAGAGCATTTTGTGTCCAATGATGAAACAGAAATTGTAAACCTGATCACAAGACAGGTTCATCCATTATTGGAGAAATTGAAGAACAGACATCCGGCCAAGTTTGCCAATACCTTTACAAAGTATACTTCACAAATTGATCCGGAACTAAAAATCATATATAACAAGCGTAAGGATTTTGAACAAAGTGTTCATAAATTAAACAGTGCGATTTCGGAATTACTGGAAAAGGATAACCAGGAATTACAAAAAACACTGCCGCATTATTTTGAAAAATATAAGACTGATGGTGTAGAATATAACATGTATGTTGGAAAATCGATTCTCGAAAACGGCGATTTTGATACAGACGATATCCGAAATTTCAGATTATGGCAGTTGATCAACACCAGTGAGATTGTCAGGCTTGTGGAAAAAATCAAACCCCAGTTGCATACACCTTTGGATACAGCTTCACTTATTTTTGTTTACAATCATCCTTTAAGTATTCGATTCAGGATGGATGAAAAAAGATTTGATGTGGATGGGGCCTATAATGTCAGGTACGAAATACTCAAAAAGAGAATTGATAAGGCTTACATTAAAGGAACCAATGAAAGGTTAACCGTCTCCGGCAAGATTTCAATCGTCTACTTAAGTGAACAGGATAAAGCTGAGTATATCGAATTTTTTGATTATTTGAAATCTAAAGGATATATGTCCGGTGAATATGAAGATCTTGAACTGGACAGGTTACAGGGTGCTGAAGGTCTCAGAGCATTAAGAATTACAGTTTCCTGATCCTATGAATAATAAATTAATCGAGGAGACTCAAGAATATGTGCGTCAATATTTCATGGCAAATGTTGGCGAAGAATTCAGTTACCATAACTTTGATCATACGATCTCAGTAGCAGCAGCAGCAGAAAGTTTGGCAAAAGAAGCAGGATTGCGTGATGAGGAATGTGAAATGCTTGTGCTCGCCGCACTTTTTCATGACACAGGTTTCGGAGAAAATCCATCAAACCATGAATTCCATTCCGAAAAAATTGGAAGAGAATATCTTGAAGCCCTTGAATATCCAGAGGAAAAAATAGATATAATATCACAATGTATCCTGGCCACAAAAATGGACTGGAAAGGAAATAATAAAATGTGTCATCTGATCCGGGATGCAGATCTTAGTAACCTGGCTGCTTCAAAATATGAGCTGATTGCCGAAAGACTAAGGAAGGAAAGAAACGCTACTCAGAATGTTCAGCTAAATAAGGAAGAGTGGATAAAAGAAAATATTCTATTTATACAAAATCATTATTATTGTACGGTAGAAGGAAGACGACTTTTTGACCAGGGGAAGAAGGAAAACCTTAAGAAATTAAAAAAGTTGGATCTAAAGAAAAAAGCAAAGAAACCAAAACTACTGACAATCGGTTCAAGTAAGAGCGCGCAAACTCAGTTGAAGACAGCACTGCGTAATCATATAGATTTATCAGCGATTGCAGATAATAAAGCCAATATCATGCTCAGTGTAAATGCCATTGTCATTACAGTTGGTCTTCCAATTCTTATAGATCGTTCCTATAC
>JAHHJO010000189.1:0-7195 GCA_018680275.1 Bacteroidia bacterium | reverse complement strand
ACATAAGCCAGGGAATCAGACAATGTGGCTTGCACAAAAATCTCTTCCTGTTCAGATATTTCCTTCTCTGACCCTTGAACGACCTCAATAATGATGGGATCTGAATATAATCGTTGATTGCCAGAAATAATCTGTGCCCTGTCAATAACCAGTTTACCGGATTTCCCAGGTCTTAAGGTATATCCAAAACTCATGGATTTACTGATGGCACCATTTACACTTGAGAAAGATGAGGATCGCGATGGTCCGGAAATAATGGTAAATCCATCAAAGTTGGGTGCTTTAAAAGATCGTCCTTCTCCATTTTCAAGTACAAATTCAACAGTGACATAAGAATTCTGAAGGATTTTGCTTGCATCAGATTTGGCATAAAACCTTACACCTTGACCGGAACTTGTCCCAAGGAAGAGAAAATATACCAGTAAGAACAGCGATATTCTCATTTCTAGATCTTCTTTAATTTTCGCTTTTTAGTCCTGGTTTTCTCTTTCTGTGGTTCCTTGTCCTGAAATTCATCAAGTTCTTGCTGGAAATTAAACTGGAAACTTTCATTTTTCATCTGAGGGTATACTTTTTTACCTTCAGGATTTGGATATACATTAATTTCTATAGGATCAGACTCATAGGTTTTATCCTTTGTTACAAGAAATGCCGGTTTTAAATAAAACTGACCCATTTCCCTTGGTTCCAGGAAATAGGAATAACTCTTTTTGCTACTCATTTTTCCATTGAAAAACTGCATGGAAGAGGAAAGGTTCGGTCCACTCAAGACGATATAATCTTTAAAATCCGGAGCTTCAAAGTCTCCTTCCAGGTTATCTATAGTGAAACGTACTTCTATATAATTTCCAAACAAGATCGAATCTGAACTGATTTCAACCTTAAAAGATTGGGCACCTAAGTGTAAACTCAGGGAAATAAAGCACAGACAAAACAGTTTTTTCATGGTCTTTAGAACATTATTCAACAAAAATAGCTTTTACTTATATCTGATACATGTTTAGTATATCGGAAAACCTAATAAATAAATTATTTATGAAAACGATAAGTTCCATAATTAAGGCAGAAAAAATCGATATGGGTGGGGTAAAGATTGACCAGGCTCTGCCGGTAAAAACAATTCAGAATATAGACCCTTTTTTATTGGTACATCACTGGTATAATAGTTTTCCAGGTGGTCAACTACAAAAAGATGTCGGCGTTGGTCCACATCCACACAGGGGTTTCTCACCTGTCACAGTTATCTATAAGGGGGCAGTTCATCACAGGGATTCTTTAGGGCATGATAGTATTGTAAGAGCGGGAGGAGTACAGTGGATGTCTGCAGGAAAGGGTGTTACACACAGTGAAAGACCTGCTGCGAACATTGCTTCTGAAGGAGGTGAATTTGAGATCATACAATTCTGGGTGAATACGCCATCTCAATTTAAAATGGATAAGGCGATATATATACCTCTTCAGAATAGGGACATACCAGGAAAGTACTTTGAAGGGCAACAATCCCAATATTCAGTAATTTGTGGAGATTTCATGGGACTTGAAGGGCCTGTTAAAGCCAAACAGGATTTATTAATCCTTAATATTGACTTGAAACCAGATGAAACTGTGGAGATAGAAGTTCCCGAGTACATGAATTGCTGTATCTACAGTCTGGATGGACAAATTGAACTCAACGGGACTTCAGTAAATGACAATAAATCCCTGGTTCACTTCAATAACGAAGGAACGGTTATAAAATTAACTGCTTCGAAAATATCACGTCTGTTACTTTTGGCAGGACAACCAATTAATGAGGAAGTAGTTTCATATGGTCCTTTTGTAATGAATTCTACAACAGAAATCCTTACAGCGATTAAAGATGCCCAAATGGGTAAAATGGGAATCCTGATCGAAGAATTTTAAGACCTATATGACAATAAAAAAACAGCTGGGACATAATTTTATATTGCCGGATTGTTTAGACAAGTTACCTTGAAATCCAACTGATTATGCCTCTACATTGTTTTTATGCATAATATAAGTGACCCCTACGGCCAGACTAAAAAAAGCTAATACTCCAAGAAATATATACATAACAATATGGTTTTGTTATATCAATATAATAAAAAACAAATGAAAATTCAAGAAATAACGTAAAATGCCTAGTTATTATTTTATTAATGTTTTATAATCCAAAACAAAATATTCAACTATTCCTTGAGCGCAATATTATTACCTGTCATGTCTTTCGGTATATCAATATTCATAAAACTTAGTATGGTAGGCGCAATATCTGCCAGTTTGCCATTTTTAACTGTTTTATACTCATTATCGGGATCAATAACAATGACAGGAACAGGATTCATAGTATGAGCCGTATGAGGACTCCCATCTGGATTGATCATGCAATCTGAGTTTCCATGATCTGCGATTATCATAATTCGATAATTGTGATCGATTGCGAAAGGTATCAGGGACTCCATACAGGAATCCAATGTTTCAGCAGCTTGTATAGCCGCATTAAAAACACCGGTATGCCCTACCATATCTGCATTCGCATAATTGAGAATTATAAAATCAGGTTGATCAGACTTTATAAATTTTTGTACAGCACTGGTGATTTCATAAGCACTCATTTCAGGCTGTAAATCATAGGTCGGCACTTTTGGAGAGTTCACCAGGATCCTGCTTTCATTCTCGAAAGTTTTTTCTTCTCCACCAGAAAAGAAAAAAGTGACATGTGGATATTTTTCAGTTTCAGCGATCCTTAGCTGGGTCAATCCTTCATTTGCTATTATTTCACCAATTGTATTTACAATATTATCTTTTGTAAATACTATATGCAGACCGGAAAACTCATCATCATATGATGTCATTGTCACATAGTAGGTATCAAGCCGGTGCATGTTAAATTCATGATTGTCTGACTGTGTAAGTACTTCTGTCAATTGCCGGGGTCTGTCTGTTCTGAAATTTGTAAAAAAGACGACGTCTCCATCTTTTATCAGGCCTTCATGTCCATGGTCAATTCGGATAGGTTCCATGAATTCATCGGTAATTTCCTTTGCGTAATAACTTTTAACTGCCTTGACCGGATCATTGCTTGCTTCACCTATGCCATTAACAAGCAGATCATAGGCTTTTTTGATTCTTTCCCATCGCTTATCCCTGTCCATTGCATAATATCTCCCGACAATGGTACTTAATTTACATAGTTCATTATCTGTTTGTTCCAGCAGTTGACTTATATATTCGGCCCCGCCATTGGGGTCGGTGTCCCTGCCATCCAAAAAGGCATGTATATAAACCTGTATGCCTTTCGAAGTAAGCATATTCGCAAGGTAAATGGTATGATTAATATGAGAGTGAACACCACCATCAGAGAGAAGACCCAGTAAGTGTACCGGTTTATTGTTTCGAATGGCATATTCTGCCATATCTTCTATTGTTCCCTGATCTTTAAGAATATTTTCTTGAATTTCTTTATTAATCCTTGCAAGTTCCTGGTAAACGATCCGTCCTGCACCAATATTCAGATGACCAACTTCTGAATTTCCCATTTGGCCTTCCGGCAAACCGACTTCGCTACCATATGTAACCAGTTCTGCATTTGGATAATTTTCGTATAGGTGATCTATAAATGGGGTATTTGCCTGGGCAATAGCACTGACGGCAGGATCGGGTCCATGTCCCCAGCCGTCCAATATAATCAGGAATGCTTTTTTACTCATGCAACAAAGTTATACATTTGGTATTAACATAATTTTATCACAAGCAGTAAAACCTTAAGTTTGAGGAATTCGTTCTTTAAGTAATATGAAAAATCAAATTAAAATACTGGGGACACTTATATTGCTGTGTGTATTAACTATCAATATTCACGCACAGAATGCTTTTGATTTTTTGCAAAAGAGTGATTTTGATAATATTTACCTGATGATGGAAAATGAAGTTGATATCCAAATTAACAGGAAGAAGCAAGTAGCCAGCAAAAAGAAAGCGATTAATATCCTTAAGGCAGAACTGGATAAATTGAATCCTGATCGATGGGAGCTTATTCACAGGGGAGAGGCTGATGAAGCAGGAAACAGCTATTTTATTGCCAAAGTATATAACACTGAGGAAAAGGGTTTACGTCTGTTTGTTCACCTGGAAGGGGAGAAGCCTTCAAGGAAAATAACTTCCATCAGGTTCAGGAATCTTTTATAATTCTCCCAAAACACCCATGCCATAGAGTGCAAAATCATATTTAACCGGATCTGCCGGATCAAACTTTCTTAGATTAGCCGTTAATTCTTCCACGGCTTTCCAATCTCTTTGTTTGCGCTCCAATAGTCCAAGTTGTCTTGCCACGCGTTCTACGTGAACATCAAGTGGAATCATCAGCATGGAAGTTGGGATTTTTTTCCATAGGCCAAAATCAACTCCATGTCCATCAGATCTTACCATCCATCGCAGAAACATATTTAATCTTTTGCAACTTGAATTCCTTGCTGGTGTAGAAACATGCTTTCTTGTCCTTGTTGGTGCATTTTCCAGGTGAAAAAACAGGTTATGAAATATACTCAGTGTCGATTTCATATCCTGGTGGCCAGCAAATGCATCCTCCAGGCTTTCATATTTTGAATAATACCATTGTAAAAATTCAAGGAAATATAATGTATCAGTATACTGAAAAGTTCTATGTTTAAATTCGCTGAATCGCTTCCTGTCTTTCTCCTGGTGATTGACAATAAATTCAAATGGGGCATTATCCATTAAAGAGAACAGTTGTCTTGTTTTATTGATGATTGTTTTTCGTTGACCCCATGCAAGCATAGAGACCCAGAATGCGCTGATTTCAATATCCTGTTTAAGCTTGTAGGATTTGGGAATCTGTATTGGATCAGATTCAATAAAGTCAGGATTGTTGACCTCCTTAACTTTGGCTTCCAGTAATTCTTTTACTTTGGAAAATTGTGTTAACAAAATAACTTAACCTTTGGATCAGGTTCTATTCGAGTTTACGTTTGATTTCAATAATTTCGTAAGCTTCAATGATGTCTCCGGGCTTAACATCATTAAATTTGGCAATCGTCAGTCCACACTCCATCCCAGCTCTTACTTCTTTGACATCATCCTTATATCGTTTTAAAGAACCGAGTTCTGCAGCAACACCAGCTTTGGTAGGATATACAACAATACCTTCCCTGATTAGCCTGATTTTGGAATCCTTGCTTACTTTACCCTCAGTGACATAGCATCCGGCAATCGTTCCAACTTTACTGATCTTGTATGTTTCACGGATTTCAATATTACCCATGATTTTTTCTTCCTTGATCGTATCAAGCATGCCTTCGATAGCCAGTTTGATTTCTTCTATGGCTTCATAGATGATTGAATAGGTCTTGATCTGAACGCCTTCTTTTTCAGCGAGATTCCTGGCACCTGCAGAAGGTCTTACCTGGAATCCGATTATGATTGCATCAGAAGCTGAAGCCAGTAATACATCAGATTCAGCAATCTGACCAACTGCTTTGTGAATGACATTAACCTGGACGGTTTCCTGGGTCAATTTAATCAAGGAATCTGAAAGGGCTTCAATACTACCATCCACATCTCCTTTAACGATTAAGTTCAACTCTTTGAAAGTACCAAGTGCAAGACGTCTTCCGATTTCATCGAGACTGATTCTCTTGCTCGCCCTGTTACTTTGTTCTCTTTCAATTTGTGAACGCTTGGAGGCAATACTTTTCGCGTCCTGTTCTTTGTCAGTTACTTTGAATTTTTCACCGGCTTGAGGTGCACCGTCCAAACCAAGGATCAAAACCGGGGTCGAAGGACCTGCGCTTTTGATTTTCTTTCCTTTGTCATTGAACATGGCTTTCATTTTACCTGCATAAGCACCAGCGACCATTGCATCACCAATTTTCAGAGTACCAGCCTGGACAAGAATTTTTGTAACATAACCTCTTCCTTTATCAAGAGATGCTTCGATTATCGTTCCGACTGCATTTTTATCTGGATTAGCTTTAAGTTCAAGAATCTCTGCTTCCAGCTGGATCTTCTCAAGAAGAAGGTCTACATTATCACCTGTTTTAGCAGATATGTCCTGTGATTGATATTTTCCTCCCCAGTCTTCAACCAGGATGTTCATTTCAGAAAGTTCCTGTTTGATCCTGTTTGGATCTGCACCTTCTTTATCAATTTTATTTATAGCAAAAACAATTGGCACGCCAGCTGCTTGAGCATGACTGATCGCTTCTTTTGTCTGAGGCATTATTTTGTCATCTGCAGCGACAATAACAACCACGATATCTGTTACTTTGGCACCACGGGCACGCATTGCAGTAAATGCTTCGTGACCTGGTGTATCCAGGAAAGTTATTTTACTCTTGTTCTTACCCTTACCCAACTCAACTTCATAGGCACCAACGTGCTGGGTGATACCCCCTGCTTCTCCACTTGCGACATTGGCACTTCTGATATAATCCAAAAGTGATGTTTTTCCGTGGTCCACATGTCCCATGACTGTCACAATAGGAGCCCTTGGTTCAAGATCTGCAGGGTCATCATCTTCCTCTATATCAAATGTGTCATCCTGGTCTTCAACAGATATAAATTCAACTTCATGATCAAATTCGCTGGCTACAAGTTCTATAATCTCTGCATCCAGTCTTTGATTAATGGAAATGATGACACCCAGGTTCATACATTTCGTGATGATTTCTGCAACAGTGACATCCATAAGAGAAGCCAGTTCGGATGCGGATATAAACTCCGTCACCTTTAGTGTTGTTTCTACGTTCTCCATTTCAATCAGCTCCTGCTTCTCTCTTTTTTCTACCCTGCTATCTCTACGAATCTTTTGTCTTTTGCTTTTACCTCCTCCTGAGATCCTCGCCATTGTGGCTTTAATCTTTTCTTCGATTTCTTTCTTAGAAACCGTTTTAATTTCTTCCTCCTTTTTAGATCGTCCCCCACGTTTTTCCCTTTTCAGGTACGATTCTGCTGTGACTTTCTTCCTCTTTCTTTTCCTCCTTGATTTTCCGTCATCTTTTCTTTGGCCTCCGGCCTGGGCTTTTTTCTCAGCAGGTTTTTCTACCTCTTTTTTCTTGGGTTTTTCATATTGCTCAGGACTTATCTTTCCAAGAATTTTAAGTCCTTTTAATTGTGGTGCTTCAATGCGCACGACTTCCTCTTCCTTTTTTTCTTCTTCAACTGAACTTTCGTCCGG
>JAHHJO010000455.1:0-4093 GCA_018680275.1 Bacteroidia bacterium | reverse complement strand
GCATTATGTGTATATGTCGTTCCACATACAGGACAAGTACCTGCGTTAGGTCCACCACTTCCTGCACAGTTGTTTGGACAAATGTAATGGTTTACAACAGGCAGAGCAGTTGCTGTTCCTGCAGGTGTTTGCAATGTAGCTGCCGGTGTTACAGGTGAGGCAGTTTGAGTTTGGTCCAGTAGTGGTTCCGGACGCTCAGGAGCATTATTACAGGCTGCTACAAAAAACAGCATCAACACAGGCAAAAATTTGTATAATTTCATATCTAAGTGAATTTTCGTCAAAAATAAGTCGCAAGTTACTATAATTATGCACTTCAGGTTGGAAAATTACCATTCAAGCACAACTTTTCCTATAGATTTCCTGGATTCAAGAAAAGCATGAGCCTCTGCAATTTCACTGGCGTGATATTTTTTGGCCAGTCTGGGAACAATGACACCTTGATCAACCAGATCCATCACCCCATTAAAGACTTTTTTAAATAATCCGGGTTTATGATCAGCAATTCTTAGCATATTGACTGTGATCATGGATTTGGATTGCATCAATAACTGAATAGGGGAGAAGAAACCGAAATTTAGTGCTACACCAATAGCTTGTAATTTATTTCCGTCCAACTGGGAAGCTGCACCATAGGAAATTATGCTGCTTCCGGGTTGGAGCAATTTCCAGCTCTTTTTAAATGTCCTACCCCCAATACTGTCAAATGCAAAATCCAGTTTGTTTCCGCCAAGCTTATCGGCAATGACTTTTGAGAAATCTTCTTTTGTATAATCAATAGGATAATCCACACCAATTTCTTTGAGATAATCTTGTTTACCTCCAGAGGCAGTTCCATACACTATACATCCTTTATGTTTTGCAATTTGAACCAAACAAGAACCAACACCACCTGCAGCCGCATGGATAAGGACTTTATCATCTGGATGCAAATTGACACATTGTACAGCACTATAGTATGCAGTGCAGGCCTGTGTAGCCAATGCAGTTGAAAGTGCAGTATCCATATTATCCGGAATCTTTGCGACACCTTCTTCCATCGTACATGCGTATTCTGCATATCCTCCAAACCTGGTTAAAGCAGAGACCCGGTCACCAATATTCACCGAGCTCACTCCTTCTCCCAAACCAGCCACTGTGCCAGCGACATCATAACCCAATAGGGCAGGATTTTTCGGCGCATCCGGGTATAATCCTCTTCTGGCAATCACATCTGCGAAGTTTAGACCAAAGGCCTCTACTTTGATCAGTACCTGGCCGGGAGCTGGTTTTGGTTGATTAACTTCCCGGATATCAAATACCTTGTTACTATCTCCATACTTTGTTAAGTAAATTGCTTTCATATTTTTGATTTCGTGATTTTTCGATTTCGCGATTTCGTGAATTCTTTAAATCTATTTTGCAAATAACTGCTCTATATCCCTGAAGGCTTTAAACTCCAATGCATTACCAGACGGATCAGAAAAGAACATCGTTGCCTGCTCACCGGCTTGTCCTTCAAATCGAATATAAGGTTCGATGATAAATTTCACTCCTTTCTCAATAAGCATATCCCTGAATATGTGCCATTGATCCCATGGCATAACCACACCATAATGCGGGACTGGCACCTGGTGACCATCAACGGGATTGGCATGCAATTTTTCATTAGATTTTTCTTTGTAATGTATGACAAACTGGTGGCCAAACAGATTGAAGTCAACCCATTTTTCATCTGAACGGCCTTCCTGGCATTCCAGAATATCGCGATAAAATGAACGTGCGAGTTCAACATCATGAACCGGAACAGCGACATGAAATGGTGAGATGGACTGTTTCATCTTAATCCTGCAATTTTTTTCCTGGTCTTTTAAATTCTGAATCCGGATACCATTTTGGCCATTGACGATTATTGGCCAGTTTGTTTCCAATATTATAGTATATCTGTGCATCCTGGACCATTCCATCGATATCCCATTCACCTTCTACATATTCATCGGAAGGGGCATGGTAGTTTTTGGCTACATAGTTATCCTTGAATTCCCGGGCATATTCTTTCCCTTTTTCTGCATGATCATATCCTCCTTCTGCATAAAGAACCGGGACTCCTGATTTGGCAAAATTAAATTGATCTGATCGGAAGAAAGATCCCTTTTCCGGTTGTTGCTCCGCCATGGTATATCTGCCTTGTTCTTTCGCAGCTTCATCTGCAATTTCATCCATTTCGGAATGACCTATACCCGTGATTGTGAAGTCATTCATTTTACCTGCCGGGTTAACCCCATCGAGGTTGAGATTGCAGACAGTATTTTCAAGAGGAAAAATCGGATTCCTTGTGTAATATTCTGATCCAAGCAAGCCTTGCTCTTCAGCAGTCACAAAAAGGAAGACTATCGATCGCTCCGGACGAGGGGATTGCGAAAAAGATTTGGCAATTGAAAGTAATGCTGATGTTCCGCTTGCGTTGTCAAGTGCGCCATTATAGATAGAGTCGCCTTCGACAACTTTACCGACACCGATATGATCCCAATGTGTTGTGTATACAATATATTCATCCGGGTAGGTGCTGCCTTTAACATATGCAAGGACATTTTGAGACAAACATTCTTCATAACTATTCTCAAGGTTCACCGATACTTTTGAATTCAGCGGGACAGGTTTAAAACCAGGCTTCCTGGCTTTCTTTATTTCCGCAGTAAAATCCAATCCGGCCGTTTCAAACAACTCTTTGGCTTTCATAAGGCTGATCCATCCTTTGATGCCGCAATCCTGTGATCTGTCTATTCCGGATAATCCCTGTTGAGGTCCCGTCCAGGAACTCTGAACGACGAACCAAGGATAGCCTGCAGATGAAGTTTCATGAATGATGATCAGACCATCAGCACCCTGCCTGTCAGCTTCCTCATATTTATAGGTCCAACGGCCGAAATAGGTCATGATATCGCCTCTAAAAAAATCCTGATCGTCTCCACCATATCCCGGATCGTTGACAAGTACAACCGCAGTTTTACCTTTCATATCGAGTCCTGCATAATCATTCCAGCCGGATTTTTCATCTACTATACCGTAACCACAAAACACCAGTTCAGATGCATCCAGGCTTATGTTATCGACTTTTCTTTGTGTGTGAATTACAAAGTCTTTCCCTTTTTGGAGTTTCATTTCCTTGGTTCCAAAATCAATTGACATTTCCTGGCTCATTTTACCGTCTATCGTCAATAGGGGAACTTCCTGGAAATATTCACCTTCTTTATAAGTATCCAATCCATAGGATTCCAATTCCTGTTTTATGTATTCAATGGTCAATTTTTCCCCTTCAGAACAGGGCATCCTGCCCATGTATTTATCCGAGGATATTTCTTCCATGTGTTTTTTGATGTCATCACCACTGACCGGCGTATGAAGTTCTGGTTGTGGTTTGCAGGATATACATAGAAGAATGATGAATAGCGATAAAGTAATTTTCATATTTATAAGTTCTCGTAAAAATTCAGAATAATGTTTTTAAAAGTAGCTGATTTAAACCATATGAGCAGGTGGGCTCCTTTTTCTTCCGGAATGATAGTGAGTTTATTTTTTTGAAAGTGTTGCATACTATGATCGACATTACCCTTGAAGGGAGCCAGATTATCCTTTTTTCCGTGGTATTGCAGCACAGGGCATTGTACTTCTTTCCAAAAGCGCATTACTTTTTCCAAAGAATTCCTGTGAGACATTTTTTCATCGCTGGCTACATCGATGAAATCCGGTAAAACCAACCTTGATACATTGAGGTTGGCAAGATAAGAATACCATTTCAAGGGTTCTGATTCCGGATCATTGACTGGAGAACACATGACCAGGCCATCTATCAGTGTTGGTTCCTTAGTTGCCATGATGACAGAAATTGGGGAACCATAGGAGTGGCTGACGATAATGGTTTTAGAACTACGATATTTTTTTAGAATCTGATTTGCTGCATCAGCATGAATTTCAAGATCTGTTTCAGATTGACCTTTTTCTGATCCCCCGTATCCTAGCCTGTCCATTGAAATCAATCTGAAATTTTGATTTAGATCATAGTCGGCAAGATATTCCTTGAATGCATCCCAGGTTCCAGGAGCGCCATGAATAA
>JAHHJO010000457.1:0-2859 GCA_018680275.1 Bacteroidia bacterium | reverse complement strand
ATATATAAGCGGTTCCAATTACATCAAAAAAATGAGTAATTATAAAGATGGCGAATGGAGCAGGATTTGGGATGCTTTATATTGGAGATTCATCTATACCCACATGGAATTTTTCAAATCAAATCATAGAACTTCGATGATATTATATTCTCTTAATCGAATGGATGATGAGAAAAGGATGAACCACCTTATTAAAGCAGAAGAATTTTTATCACAGATTTGATAAAGGTGATAAGATACTTTCACTCTAAAGCTTATAAAAAATAACAAGCAGGCATTTTATCAAATAGGACTTATAATATCACCACTTGTATCGATTGAGAAGAGTGGATCAATAACTCCATTGATCATTGATTCCATTTCTTTTAAAAGTTGCTTTTTTACAAAGTGTTCATGGACCAGCAGTCCGACATTCCGCATAGGTTTGGGCGATTTAAAATACCTGATCTTCTTTTTTTCTTTGGCATTGAATTCCAGTGTTGACAGGTATGGCAGGATAGTCATGCCTTTATTTAGTTTGGTGAACCTGATCAGGCTGTCAATAGATCCTGCTTTAAAGTCGAAATTATACGCATGACTTTTTCTTTGTGTAGATAATTCGCAGATGCTTTCGACCTGGGTGCGCATGCAGTGTCCTTCTTCCAGTAGCCAGAAATGTGAAAAATCAATCTGACTGATCGAAATCATCTCAGGCATTGTATTCATCGGTCGTGAATTGTAGAGAACGAACGGTTCATTATAAAGAGGTATTTCGACAAGGTTTTTATTTTCCAGTGGAATCGCAGCAATCCCGATATCCAGTTGCCGGTTTAATAACTCCCTCAAAATATTCTCAGTCGTCATTTCCTTGATACTTATATGAATTCCGGGAAATCTGCGTGCAAAAGAAGGCACAAACCTGGGTAACAGATATGGTGCAATTGTTGGAATTACGCCTATCGTAATTTTACCCCGCATTTCTCCTTTCAACTCCTGTACAAGATTGTCAAGACCTTCTACTTCTTTTATTATTTTCCTGATTTTAGCAATGATGACTTTACCTTCTTCAGTCACTCTGACAGGCTTTGACTTGCGATCAAATACTTTAATACCTATTTCATCTTCAAACTTGCCGATCATTGTACTTAAGGTCGATTGGGAGATAAAACATTTTTCTGCTGCCCTTTCAAAATGCCTTGATTCATCAACAGATAATATATACCTTAATTGCTTGATATTCATTCTACAAGAATATTACTATTTATCTATTATATCAATATTAACATCTAATATATCGTTTTTATAGATGGAATATTATCGATACTTTTGTGCAACTACTATAAATAATAAACAAACAATATATATATGAGCAATTCGAATGAAAGCAAATGTCCTTTTCACAATGGACAAATTACCCGTCCCGGGGGAACAACGAACAAAGACTGGTGGCCAAACCGATTAAACCTCAATATCCTGAGGCAACATTCTTCACTGTCAGATCCAACAGATGAAGGATTTAATTATTCTGAAGAATTCAAGAGTCTCGATCTTGATGCAGTAAAAAATGATATTACCGAAATAATGACGTCGTCACAGGACTGGTGGCCTGCTGACTATGGACATTATGGTCCCTTATTCATCAGAATGGCATGGCACAGCGCCGGAACGTACAGGACGTCCGATGGTCGTGGAGGTGCTTCTACAGGAAATCAGCGTTTTGCTCCTGTAAACAGCTGGCCTGATAACGGGAACCTTGATAAAGCAAGATTTTTATTATGGCCTGTCAAACAAAAATATGGGAGAAAACTGTCGTGGGCTGATCTTATGATCCTTGCTGGAAACTGTGCTCTGGAATCCATGGGATTCAAGACTTTCGGTTTTGCAGGTGGCCGTGAAGACCTTTGGCAGCCTGAAGAAGATATTAACTGGGGTACAGAAATGGAATGGTTAGGCGACAAGAGGTACTCAGGTGAACGCGATCTGGCAAATCCATTGGCAGCAGTTCAAATGGGTCTCATATATGTTAATCCTGAAGGACCTAACGGGGAACCTGATCCGATTGCGTCCGGCAAAGATATCAGGGAAACTTTTGCCCGGATGGCTATGAACGATGAAGAAACAGTAGCATTGGTAGCTGGTGGTCATACATTTGGAAAATGTCATGGTGCCGGTGATGCTGAACTGGTTGGTGCCGAGCCGGAAGGCGCATCCATTGAAGAAATGGGTATGGGCTGGAAAAACAAGCATGGTAGTGGAATAGCCGGTGATGCAATTACTAGTGGCATTGAAGGTGCATGGACACCAACACCGACTCAATGGGACAACAGTTATTTTGAAACCCTTTTTAAATATGACTGGAAACTCAGCAAGAGTCCGGCAGGTGCTCATCAATGGATCCCAACTGATCCTGATGCAGCCACTCTCGTTCCTGACGCACATGATCCCAATAAACGACATGCGCCGATCATGACAACAGCGGATCTTGCATTAAAAATGGATCCGGCTTATGCTCCAATTTCAAAGAGATTCTACGAAAATCCTGATGAACTTGCAGATGCGTTTGCCAGAGCATGGTACAAATTGACACACAGGGATATGGGACCAAAGGTATGTTGCCTTGGACCAGAAGTGCCGGCTGAAGAGCTGATCTGGCAGGATCCTATTCCGGCTGTTGATCATCAACTCGTAGACAATAATGATATAGCACAATTAAAAGAAACGATCCTTAAATCAGGACTCAGTGTATCAGAACTCGTTTCTACAGCATGGGCTTCAGCTTCGACATTCAGGGGATCAGACAAACGAGGCGGTGCAAATGGTGCAAGGATACGTCTTGCACCTATGAACAAATGGACTGCCAACAACCCGGATCAACTTAAT
>JAHHJO010000150.1:0-3750 GCA_018680275.1 Bacteroidia bacterium | reverse complement strand
GGTCCATGTACCTGATCTTTTTACCATCAGAAAGACCCAATCGATCTCTAAGTTTATCTTCAAATTCAAACCAGTAGGTCGTTCCGTCCACCAAATCGTTTTCCAGTGCTTCAGGAAGATTTTCAAGATCTATATTATTAACAAGGTTCAGTAGATTCTCTTTTGATATTCCTCTTGAACCCGCAACTTCATTCAGGTAAAGTTCAAAATTTTCATTCAGATATTCCCTAGTCTGTTCCCTGTTTGCCGGACTTATATCATTTCTCCTGAAAGGCTCTGTTGCACTTTTATAATTACCAGCATAGAAAATATTCATTTCGATACCTGCCTTGTCCATCATTTCTTTGAAGAATGGGATCATTGCACCATAACCCTTCATTTCAAGCATGCAATTGGGATTCATGAATATAGAATCAGAAGCTGAAGCCAGCAAGTAGGATTTGTGTGTAAAGAAGTCAGCATAAGTGTAGACGAATTTATCCGTCGAGTCCCTGAATTCTTCAATCGCCTTTTTAATTTCGGTACTCGTCACCATTCCTAGCGGTGTGTTAGAACTGGTTTTATAGACAATGCCTTTAATGTTATCATTATCGGAGGCATGATGTATCAGGTCTTTAATCCTTTGTAAACCCAAAGATGATTGCAATTCAAAACTATATGGATTCTGTTCGACATTTCCTGTCTTTTCAGGAACGAAATTATTGAACTCCACCAGCAAAACACTATTTTTCGGGATTGACGTGTCTTTAGCTGAAAAAACGGAACCAATCATAAAGAAGCCGAAAAATAAAACTCCCAATGCCAGGATTGTACCCAAACAGGAAGCAAAAAGAAACTTGAAAAATTGTTTCATATGTATAAGCGCTTAAAACAAATTAATAAGGAAGAATATCAATAAAGATATTCATAATCACGTTCTTCTAAAGTCATTCAACACTTTTAGAACGTCATCAGCTCCAAAGCTAATGATTATTAATATCTCACCCTTAATTTATCGATGAAACTATGAAGCGAGACGACAGAATAAAATAATATTTACATATTAAAATAAATCATAATATTTAAAGCATAAAGTGTATTTTTATAAGCAAAATTCATTGTGTTAAAAGGATTCTTTCTGACTCTTTAAACATACATATCCAAAGACTTTATTTCGAAGTGAAAAGGCTTGTTAATATAGTACCGTTTTTATTGCTATTGTCATTGAATATCAATGGACAGATCACCGTTGATCCGGGGAATACAGCCCCATTTGATTTTGAAAATATTATTGAGAACGTTTTCCTTGGTAATGGTGTGGAAATCGTTGATGTTAAATACTTCGGTGATCCGAAAGCAGTAGGTGTTTTTGCCAATGCCGAAAATGTTATTGGGCTAAACAGGGGAATTATCATGACTACCGGACATGCCACTGATGCTGTTCGGAATTCGGGTGAATTTGCCAATGAAGATACCACTCAGGATCAACTGGACGATGAAGACCTGGAATCATTATTGGTCAACAATATCGATTTAATCGATATAGCAAAATACGAGATCAGCTTTATTCCAACTTCCGACACTTTGAGATTCAGGTATGTATTTGCATCTGAAGAATATCCAGATTTTGTCTGCACAAGTACGAATGATGTTTTTGGATTTTTTATTAACGGACCAGATCCGGATGGTGGAAGCTATGACTTTAAGAATATTGCCCTGGTTCCTGATCCATCTGATCCCTCAATGAATACTTTCCTTGACTTCCCGGTTTCAGTAAATTTTGTTAATGGAGGCATGCCTGGAAATTCAGTTCCTGTATCTCCTTATTGTGAAGAACCTCTTGGATCTCTCGACTTTTCTCTCTATTACAATGAATCAAATCCTGGTATGGGGCCGGTATATAATGGCTACCTGGATATTTTTATTGCTGAAGCTGCAGTCATACCTTGCGAGTTATATACCATTAAGATCGCCATAGCTGATGGCAGACTGGGTGACTTTGATTCAGCAGTTTTCCTGGAAGAAAAAAGTTTCAGTACCGGGTCACTCATTATAAACCTTAACAATCCCGGAATCGACGGCGGAATCTCGGAAGGCTGTGAACCAGGGAAAATTGAAATCTCATTACCTGAAATCATGGCTGTCGATTTTCCAGTATCATACAGATTATTGACAGACAGTTCGTTTCCGGATCAAGCCATCGAAGGCACAGACTTTGAAATGCTCGATAGAAATATTGTTATCCCTGCCGGTGACTTAAGTTATACACTTGAAGTCCAGGCGTTAAATGACTTTAATAGTGAAGATACCGAGTATGTATACATTGAAATAAACAAAGACATTTGCAACAAGGATACCATTAGGATTCCTATAACGGATAATAGTCTGAGTCTTGTGTCTCTTCAGGATTCTTTGTTTACCTGTGCAAATATTGCCCAGGATTTGCTTATCCAGCTTGATTCTTCCATTGTGCTCACAAAAGAACAAAGTTTCGAGAATAATAAATTATTCACAAGTTCCCCGCAAGACAGTGTTATCATATCAGAAATCATTGTCAGTGATCTTAAAAATGAATTTCTGACTGAAAACATGATCGCCGAAATATGTATCGAACTTTTAATTCATCAAAGACTGGAAGACCTTGATATCTATTTGCAAGCGCCCAATGGCAATTTACTGGAACTCTCTACAGATAATGGCTGGAGACCTGACAATGACCAGCAAACTGACAGGTTTGTTCAAACCTGTTTTTCACTATCAGCATCACAAAATATAAATCTTGGTAATCCACTCGAAGGGATGATGGATCTGTCCAATCAAACATATACAGGCAGTTACTTACCCGAGGGAAGTATAGATAACTGGTTTTTCCCCTCACAGTCTTCAGCCAACGGGATTTACAAACTTATTGTTATCGACGACCAAAATGATAACTTTTTTTCAAGACTCGAAGGTTGGAATATCACATTTAATGCAAATTATGAAATAGAGTATGAATGGTTCCCGGATACAGGATTGAGTTGTACGGATTGTGATAGTGTCAGAATACGTCCACAACAATCCCAGTACTACTACCTGCATATTTCGGACAGTTATCTATGTGATATCATCGATTCCGTATGGGTAGAAGCTTATCCTTTACCCGATGAACCTGAAATACTCTGTGACAGTGTGGATGTATCTGAAATCCATCTCAGTTGGGAACAGGTTCCGAATGCTTCAGAATACGAAATACTTATTAATGGAAAATATCCGTGGATCAGAATAAATAATGATACTACTTTCCTCAGAAATGAATTAAGAATTACAACATCGCAAAATAATACTGTAGACCTGCATGGATTTTTGCCGGAGGAAGAGGCCACAATTTTGATTAGGTCTGTGAGTGAATTTGGATGTCTAAGTACGATTGATACAATATTATGCCGGACTCTCCCATGTATGGATGGTGCACCGCGGTTGGACAGCATTATCATAGATCAACCGATCTGTGATACAGATGGCAGTGCCCGTGTTGATATCTATGCTGATGACAAAGACAGCCCATTGACATACAGGCTGATCTACCCCTTTTCCAGTTTTGAAAATAACACCGGCATTTTCTTTGCAGTACAGCAAGGGAGCTGGCCAGTCCGGATTATAGATACAGTTGGATGTATTACAGAAGATACAATCAGGGTATTTGATCCACTTCCTCTCGAAATTATAGCTGATATAACACCCATCAGTTGCAGAGGGGCTGATGATGGGGCGATTGAAATAAATATTAAT
>JAHHJO010000191.1:0-2194 GCA_018680275.1 Bacteroidia bacterium | reverse complement strand
GCCTAAGGGTTCGTTTTCTACCGAGATACCCCAGATATCAATTCCCTCGTTCTTGTAAGCTTCAAGGTATTTTGAGAAAAATAGTGCCCAGGTATCATAGTATTGCGGTAGCAGCTTGCCTCCTTTCCAGTCCTTATTGTCCTTCATCCAGGGTGGAGCAGTCCATGGAGAAGAAATTATTTTGAATCCTTCACTGGAGATTTCCATCGCTTCTTTTATTGCAGGTATAATATCATCCTTGTCATGATCAATGGAAAAGTTTTCCAGGTTAGTATCTCCTTCTACTTCTGCATATGAGTAATTGTTCAAGGAAAAGTCACAGGAGTTTATATGTGTTCTTGTGAGTGAATACCTGGAGCCATTATCTCCAAAATAGGCTTGCAGGACTTTTTGTCGATTTTCATCTCCCAATTCATTTAACAAGTATGCTGTGGATTCTGTAAATGATCCTCCAAACCCCTGAATTTTTTGAAATTTTTCATCGGGCTTTAATTGGATTTTTATGGATTCATTTCCTTTGTCGAATTCAGATATCAGGTCAAGTTTATTGCCAGCAGCAGAAGTCTCGTAAACTTCCACAACCAATGGTTTTTTATCCGAGCAGGAGTTGATTGACATTATGATTAAAAGGCTTAGAATGAAAGTAAATATATTTTTCATAAGTCATCTGTTTATGGATTTACAAGTTTTTCATTAACCGGGGGAAGCTGTACTGTGCGCAGCAAACTTTCCAAGTCACCGTTAAAGGATTTAATAATAGGGTTGCCTCCTCTAGATAGACCATTAAATAGTTCATTATCCACATGTTCCCAAATTGCATATTTAGCTCGACCCTGCACATCGAAAACGCCAAAATGATTTTCTGATCCACCAGGGTTATTCGCGTCTTTCCAAGGTTCATCAAAAGCTTCAAAAAAGAAACATGATATTCCTGAGGAGTTTGTCCAGTTACGTACAAGTTGATAATAGATTCCTTGCTTGTATTCATCAGTTGCTTTCGATCCATTTGAACCGTAAAGGTGATTGGAGAAACTTGCCCAGCCTGTTTCGCCGATATGAATAGGTTTGTCAATCCCAAGGCTCTTTATATATCTTTCAGTATTCTTGTATTGCTTATGGGCATATGCCAGGGCTTTGTTCATTGCGGCCCGTATTTTTTTCTCATCCGAAAGATTTGTTTCTTCTTTGGATACGCCCCAGAATTCAGGATTATAATGTGTATCATGCATAGGGTAGGTATGCATGGAGATATAGTCTACTGCTTTTATAAGGCTGGTGAGATCTTCAACATGGTATTCACTACTGCCGCCTCCCCAGGAAGCAAAATTATCTGAACTGGTGATCCAGAGGTCTTTCGGTAACTCGCCGTTATTCTTTAAGTCCTGGAGATAATTTACATATTTCAGAATAACTCCAGGCTGCACGAAATAACTCGCTGCCCATTTCACCATGGCTTCATTTCCTACAGCCAGTATCTTGACAATGTCCGGGTATGCTTTAGCGAGATCTACAGCTCGTTGTATTTCAGCTTCATTCGCTTTAGAATCTTCACCAGAATGATCCGGGCTTGCAGTAAATGCATTTTTACAGTTAATCCATGCCCCCAACATTAAATACATTTCGAATGATGCATTTTCCTCTTTGATTTCCTTGATAGCCTTCAGGAGATTCGCGGTTTGAGCCAGTTCAACATTATAAGTGCGAAGCAGTCTGATATCCATTGCATGAAGCAATCTCAAATCCTCCTTTAGTTCTTCAATTGTAGGTTGAATGTCTCTCGTATTTTGCCTGTATGCCCCAAATGAAATCGCCTGGTATTCAGGATTTCCAAGGATTTCAGAAGCTGTCAGGGACTTTGCCGTTGTTGTGCTGCCTACTTTACATCCTTGTCCTATGAATACTATCAATGACATGAAAATCACCCATACCAGGATATTTCCTGGAAAAAAGGTACTTAAAGTCATTGATGTTGATTTCTTCATTTTAAAAGGCTTAGATCTGTTTACTTGAGAATAGCTTTGTCTACATGGACTAAAATATGATCCACTTCACCAGTTCTGTTAAAGATTTTTTCACTTATTTCATTGCTTAACCTTAAGGTGTTAAAGGTCTTGGTCTGTCCAGATATAAACTCAACTGTAATTTGGTTTTCATTGGATACACTATAAATTACCGGAACCTGGCAATATGTAAA
>JAHHJO010000461.1:0-2910 GCA_018680275.1 Bacteroidia bacterium | reverse complement strand
ACCTACACCTCCTTCATCTCCATCTTTGCCATCGCCAAATGCGATCGGCTTGTGTTTAAATTCTTTTTTCAACCCGGCAGAAAGGTCTTTTGCGACAATAAAACCGGCATCATCAATTAACACCTTGTTTTGCTTTGAAGCGATATCCAGAAGTGCAGGATCTTTTTCCTGGTATGCATACATTAAATCCACAGCTGTGACAAGTTCACGTGCATTCCAGGACATGCCTTTCTGTGCATCATTCAAAGGAAAGAATAAACCATTAAAATCTGTTTGTTGCAATAATGCATCTACGGCTTTTGCCAATATTCCATCACGGTAATTGAGAATATCCAATTCAGGCATATTATTATGAAGGGCGCGGGCATACACCAGGAATGGGAAAATTGCATAACGCAAATAATAAGGTCCTTCGCTAAAATACCCGTCAGGACTAAAAGAATGATCAAGTTGAGCAAGAAAACCTGCGATCCTGACGCCTTTCTGTTTTATATATCCCCCATCATTATCAACCTCATTCTCATCAATGCCATCTTCCGGCAAACCATATAAGGACCATTGAATGAGTTCTTTATTCTTCATGACAAGCCCTATCATTCCAACAGCTGCATTTGCCCATGTACTATGATTATGTATCCTGTTGAAGAATTTTGGATTATCTATTGAAAGAAAACGTGCAAATGGAATAAACAGATCATTTTCGATCATCTCTCTTTCTTTCTCATCCAGGTAATCATAGATACAATCGTAAGCCTGGCTGACATACAAAAGCCAGTTGGCATCATTCAGACATTGCCAGAATATCTTGCCTGTCGCATATGACCTGTTCGTAGGATGCAAAGGCAGTGTGGGGTATAATTTTGCATATTGCAACAAACTTTCCTTAATGTATTCTGCATATCTGACATCTCCTGTAATCTGGTAGAGATTCCCTGCCTTCTGGAGAATAAAGAAGTTTTGCTTATGTCTCTCGTGCGTATAACCACCAGCCATATCCCTGGGAACCGGTACATGAATACCTGATTCAATCTCTGCATCAACTATAGAAATGTCCTTTTCAAGAAGTTTCTGAAACAATGGCACTTGCCCAATACCATTTTTTATTGTTTCCACCCCTTCAGAAGTCAAAGTGAGATTCGGATGTTCCTGGGCCCCGGACTCAAAGTATGTAATCAGGGAAACGATTAATATGAAAAGAGTTCTTAGCATTCAGAGATTGATGTCATCAGGTTATAACAGTTATTTCAAGATTAATTAATTCCATTGTCAATTTTAACTTACAATTCATTCTGATCAACTGAAATTTTAGAAAAGATCGGGGAAGAAAACTTCCCCAATCCCACTATGAAAAAACTATTAACCATCACTAATGATGCACTTCAAGGTCATAGTATTTGACCCTGCAAAAAGCGCCCTCATCATTTGTTACTAAGTAATTGCCAGCTTTGAAATAATTTTCAAATATTGCCCAACGTTCTACATGGATATCATCAAATACCATACTTTGCTGACCATTAAGAATAACTTCCAATTTATCTTTAAGTGCAATGATTTCTAATTCAAACGGTTCAAAGCCAACAACTTCATCAAACCAGAAGGCTTCATCTGTCCAGGAATCAGTAAACAAGATATCATGTTCGTTTACCATTGTATTTTTCAATACTTTCCTGTGCACTCTTATTTTTTCTTTGTTCCAGTAAATCTTTAAAACCGGAGGGGCATTATTGTCATCTTCGCCAATCTGATCTCTTTGCCCGTCAGTCAATCTTCCATGTATCTGCATGATAATTGCCCGATGATAGTTACCACTTTGATCCCTGGAAATTTCATCCATTTTAAGTGTTCCTTTCATCCTGCCACCTTCTTCAAATGTCCAATTGACATTATTACTTCCGGGGACCATTTGCTCCCTTAATTCCGTTCTTGAATAGGATGAATTTGTTGTCGAAGAACCCGGATATGTATAAAACACCAAGGATCCATCCAGGGAATCATTATACATAAATTCCTGTAAAATAGGATTCGTCGCGTAATCCAGGATTTCCGGTGGTTTAACTTCCGTTGGGTTTCCAACAGGTAAAGTTACTTTCCAATTATCCAGGCTTATATTTGGAAGAAAATAATCTATCCCTTCAATTTCTTCAACTTCTTTAACTTCTTCTTCCATCTCAGGTTCAGAAATTGGTGCAAGTTCACTAGAATCATTACAAGATGCTATGAAGAGCAATAATGCTATCATAGGAAGATCAATGAATCTTAATACTTGCATATCTGTTTAGTTCTGTTAAACTTTTAAACCAATCAATGAGTTACCGTTAAATCATAATATTTAACCCTGGCAAATGCCCCTATGTCTTTTGTTGATAAATAATTACCTGCTTTGAAGTAGTTTTCAAATACACCCCATCGCTGCGTATGAATGTCGTCAAAAACCATATACTCTTTTTCATTAAGTATAACCGCTAAAACCCCATCCGTGACAACCACCTCCAAGGTGAATTTGTCAAAACCTACTTCCTGTGTAAAATTCTTCCCCTCATTGTCCCATGCATTTGTCCTTAAGATATCTACATTATTTACATTTTCATCTTTAAGAACCTTTCGCAATACTCTAACCTTGCCATTTGCCCAATATATTTTCAATACCGGGGGTGCATTGTTGTCATCTTCTCCTATCAAATCCCGTTGCTCATTCGTCAATCTGCCATGAATTTGCATAACAATTGTACGGTGATACTTACCATCTTCATCTTTGGAGATTTCATCCATTTTCAGAGTTCCTTTCATCTTTCCTCCCTGGGCAAATGTCCAATTTGTACTATTACTACCGGGTACCATTTGCTCTCTCAGCTCAGTCCGTGAATACTTGGAATTCCGAGTCGATGATGCTGGATATGTATAGAATACTAA
>JAHHJO010000428.1:0-3244 GCA_018680275.1 Bacteroidia bacterium | reverse complement strand
CCAGGGAAGGATTCACACCCGTTTCCCCCCGGAACCCAACGGATATTTACATATTGGCCATGCTAAAGCTATTTGCATAAATTTTGAGACCGCGGAGAAATATGGTGGTAAGACAAACCTTAGGTTTGATGATACCAATCCATTGGCGGAAGATACTGAGTATGTCAACGCCATTATGAAAGATATCAATTGGTTGGGCTTTGAATGGGAAGGAGATGCGTTGTATGCGTCTGATTATTTTGAGCAACTTTATCAATTTGCTATCAGGCTGATCAGGAAAGGTCTGGCATATGTGGATGATTCATCACCTGAAGAAATGGCAGAGATGAAAGGTACTCCAACCCTTGCTGGCAAACCCAGTCCTTACAGGGAACGATCCATCGAAGAAAATCTGGATCTGTTTGAAAGAATGAAAAATGGCGAGTATGAAGACGGTAGCAGGGTGTTGCGGGCACAAATAGATATGAGCTCTCCCAATATGCATATGAGAGATCCTGTCATTTACAGGATTAAACATGCCCATCACCACAGAACAGGTGATGATTGGTGTATTTACCCAATGTATGATTTTGCTCATGGCCAGTCAGATTCTATTGAAGAAATCACTCACAGCCTTTGTTCATTAGAGTTCAGGCATCACAGACCATTATACGACTGGCTTATTGAAAAGCTTGAAATCTTTCCTTCAAGACAGATTGAATTTGCCAGGATGAATGTGGCTTACATGATCACATCAAAACGTCGATTATTAAAACTGGTCGAGGAAGAATATGTGAATGGATGGGATGATCCAAGAATGTCAACACTTTCGGGATTGCGACGGAGGGGCTATCTGCCTCAAAGTCTTCGACGGTTCTGTAATCTGGTCGGTGTCGCCAAGAGAGATAATCTCATCGAAATGGAATTGCTGGAATCTGTTATTCGTGAGGACCTCAACCATGTGGCAACCAGGGTGATGGTGGTTATGAATCCTGTGAAAGTTGTCATTGAAAATTACCCTGAAGATCAGACAGAATCGCTGGTGAGTACAAATAATCCCCAGGATGAGGCGGCAGGTACTCACGACATGTCCTTTTCAAGAAAAATATATATTGAACGCGATGATTTCATGATAGATCCTCCACGTAAATATTTCAGGCTGGCACCGGATAAATATGTTCGTCTGAAAGGGGCATATATCATAAAGGCTGAAAGATATGATCTGGATGACAATGGGGAAGTATCTGCTATTTACTGTAGCTATGCTCCTGATAGTAAAAGTGGTTCAGATACCTCTGGCATCAAGGTAAAGGGTACAATTCATTGGGTGGATGCTAACGACTGTATGGATGTAGAATTACGATTGTATGACAGGTTGTTTACCGATCCGACGCCTACGGGACATGAAGACAGGGATTATATGGAATTCTACAATAAGGAATCCCTGGAAGTTATTCGACATGCCAAAGCTGAACATTACCTGGCGGAAGTAGGGGATACAGAATCATTGCAGTTTATGCGCAAAGGTTATTTTATCAAAGATCAGGATTCAGATGAGAACCGGCTTGTGTTTAACAGAACAGTAACCCTGAGAGACAGCTGGGCAAAGATTCGTAAGCAAATGGAAAAAAAGTAGTATCCACTGCTTGAGCTTTAACAAGAATACACCATCTTAGAGACGATGGGGATAATTAAAAGACAGGGAATTAAGACGACCATCGTCAATTTTACCAGTGCACTGGTAGGTGCAGTCAGTATTCTGTTTATTTATCCCCTCAATGACGAGTATTATGGTTTTGCGCAATGGCTGTACAATACGGCATACCTGCTCGTCCCATTGGCTTCAATGGGTATCACATCGTTGATCATTAAATATTTCCCGGTTTACAGTAAATCAATGCATGGTGTAAGGAACGGCTTTTCAAGCCTGATCTTCAGTCTTTTGGCAATCGCCTATTTGATCTTCATTGTCATTTGGGTGTTTTTTAAGAAATACTTGTTTAAGGTTTTTGATTTACTGGAGATGAATGCTGAAGCCATCAGGGAATATGAGCTTTATATATTGATCCTTCTTTTTGTACTTATCCTTTTCCAGGCCCTGATGAATCATTCAACGAATATGCTGAGGATAGTGATACCTAATATTATTCAGCAATTGGGATACAAATTATTCCTACCTGTTCTTGTACTTATATCTGTGTTTTACGGTATCACCAGGCAACAATTTGCATTTTATATCCTTCTTTTCTTTGGTTCCGCAGTGATGCTCATGTTCATATATATTTCTTATCTGAACGGATTATATTTTGGCCGGATAAGAAAACCATCGAAGGAACATTCATACAAAGGTATGGCAACTTTCAGTTTTTTTTCAGGAATGAACATGTTGAGCAGCTCGCTTGCTTTTCGAATTGATTCCGTGATGATTCCTTTTTTAAAGGACATGATCAATAATGGGTATTACAATAAAGTCCTCTTCATAGCAAACACGATTGAAATGCCATTCAGGGCAATTTCACAAATCTCCGCACCAATCATTTCCAAAGCGTGGGAAGAGAATGATACTTCGGAAATTTTGACAGTCTACAAAAAAGCTTCCTCCAACCTGTTTCTTGTAGGTAGTTTCCTTTTCGTTTTAATCTGGTATATTCTAGACGATCTGATCCTCATTTCATCAAACCCAGAATCTTTTCCTTATGCCAGGCATATCTTTTTATTCCTTGGCTTAAGCAAATTGTTCAATATGCTTACCAGTGTCAACACCCAGATTATAACCTATTCGAAAGCATATAAATACAATCTGTTATTTCTTCTCTTTCTCGCAGTTTCTAATGTTGTCCTAAATTATATTTTTATTAAAGAAATGGATGAGATGGGAATAGTAGGTGCGGCAATGGCAACAGCACTTTCACTTTTTTTATTTAATGTCATCAAACTGATTTTTATATTCTCACGGTTTTCATTGCAACCTTTCTCTGTAAGTACACTCAAGACCTTGTTTTTGTCATTACTCCTTCTGGCTTTGTATTATATTCAGCCATTGACTGGTCCACCAGTTTGGACACTCATCATAAAGGGTATTATCGTGTCAGCGGTGTTTATGGGAGTTAGTTATTTTTGGAAGATATCTGAAGATATTAACCAAAGCATTAATCAACTAATAAAACGTATTATATAATGGAATTTAAAGCACTTATCGTAAATATTGAGGATAACATTGCAACTATCACAGTTAACCGGCCCAAAGCGCTAAATGCGATCAATA
>JAHHJO010000429.1:0-4924 GCA_018680275.1 Bacteroidia bacterium | reverse complement strand
CTTAGTTCATTATTCAATTCCTTGATGTCCTTACTGTATTTGTTTAATCTCCTTGCCTGCATGTCGGTTATTTGGAAACCTTCTTTGGCAAGTCGAACAGAAGGCTCAACTAATAATTTCCAGTCTTTTAATTTGCTTAGTTTTTCAAATGACCTGATCATGCCATCTACTGTTCCGGGTACTCCAACTGCAAGGTGACCTTTCAAACTCAGATCTCTCACCGGGTTACCAATCGAATCAAGATACATGTCTCTGTGTGCTGTTGCCGGAGCTGTCTCCCTGAAGTCAAGAGCAAAGACATCTCCGTTATTCATTCTCGCAACCATAAAGCCCCCTCCTCCAATATTACCTGCCACAGGATAACAAACTGCAAGTGCAAACTGAACAGCAATTGCAGCATCTATTGCATTGCCTCCTTGCCTAAGGATTTCAGCACCAATTAAAGACGCTTCAGGATGGGCTGATACTACAGCTGCTTCACTGACACTGATCTGTTTTGCAGTTCTGATTGACGGTGAAGATTGCTTGCAACCAGCTATAAGAATTGTTATAAAAAGAAGACAGAACTTTAATTGTGTTATCATAATTAATGTGTTTCTTTTTGGCATAAATATCCTTGCTTCATTAAAGTAATTAATAACATTTTACATATATGAGAAATAATTAATATAATTCGCTATTTTTATACCATTAAATAATTATTTAAATATTCTCTTATGAGCAAATTTCAAGAATGTATGGACACATTCGACAAAGAGTTTAACAAGTTAGGCATTAAATACGATGCTGCTATGTTGGCTAAAGTTGCTAAAGCATGTGGCCCATCTTTGTATAGTTCTGATGCATCCAAAGTTGCAGCTTCAGATAAAAAGGAACTGGAAAGGATCAAAAAGAATTTCCTTATCAAAAAATTAGGATTGAAAGACACACCTAAACTAGATGAAGGTATGGCTGATGTAATCACTCAGATCGGAAAATCCAACAGGAACAAATACAGAGCTATGTTCTACTATCTATTGGCTAAAAGATTCAGAAAATCTGGTGTCTTTAAGTAAGTAGTAAAAGATCTTTTATAAAAGCCGCTTCGTCAGATGCGGCTTTTTTTGTTTTTATTATTCTGAAATTTATCCCTTCTTTGTTTTATGGTATGGTATGAATTGGAAAGTCTCGTAGATCTTGATGAACTGGTTGAAACTTCTTCCGGCATCCCTTCTATAATTTTCAAGCACAGTACCAGGTGTGGTATCAGTAAGTTTGTCCTTAAAAATTTTGAAAGAGGCATTGGTGAATTTGATCCTTCAGAAGCGCGCTTTTATTTTCTTGATCTGATCAAGCACAGGGATATCTCCAATCAGATTGAAAAAAGATTTTCAATTATTCATGAGTCGCCCCAGGTTATTATGATTCATAAAGGTGAAACAATCTTTGATGCTTCTCACCAGGGCATTCAAGCACACCAGATTACTGAAAGACTGAAAACTATTTGAAAAGTTTATTTATTATAGGCTTGACTAAATAGTTTCAATTTCGTTCCAGCGGAAACATTGTCCGTTAGTTTCATTCCATTTATTATTGATATTTCCTCATGATCTTTTACTGCCACTCCAAGGCTGTTGAGTACTGTTTTGAGGGTACCGGTTCTTGGTGCAGCTTTAATATTTATTCTGGTCGGCTTGACATTGATCCTGGATTGATCTGTCAGCTTCCTGAAATTCGTCATCGTTCTTTTAAATGATTGATTGTATTTATTGAAATCTGCTTTTAAAGAAAGTCCATGAAAGACATATATGTATTCTCCATATTGTATAAAGTAAGATAGTATTCTGACCGGATCTGTTTGTTGTCCTGCTTGTTGTGCCTGTGGATCAGGTTTCTGATCAGATACCATGGCTATTGCCGGATTTCCCTTCACATTGGTTCTTTGAGATTCGATCACTGCAAGATTGAACTGTTCTGCTGCTGCCTGAGCTGCCTGATCGAGAGATTTCTCTGATGAAAGTGTAAGGATCATAAGTGCCTTTCCATCCTGTGGTGCCATTTGAACCTGGGTTGGTGCATTTAATAGATTCCACCCTGCCGGATATGGAAACTGGAATAATAAGACCGGGTGATAGAATACGTTGTTGTCTGTATATCCCTGTTTGGGATCATCACCATATACAAGGCCATCTATCATAGAAAGGTATTCATCTTGCCCGATTTTCAAACTTGCTTTGTCAAGATTGGCCTGAGCCTGGTCTGAAAGCTTGTGCACTTTGTTGTACCTGTTCACAGGATTGGGATGTGTGGAAAGGAAATCCGGAATCGTCTGACCTGATTTTGACTGAAGCCTGTTCAATGTTTGAAAGAAATCTGCCATCTCATGGGAGTCATATCCCACTTTGGTGGAGTACTCCACACCCAATTCATCTGACTGACTTTCATGATCTCTTCCAAATTTTAAAAAGAGGAGACTTAATCCCTGGCTTGCTTCATAGGCAAACTCCCTGAATTTTTCGCTGGCAATGACACCAGCCATAAAACCGACTTGTGCCAACATTTGCTGGCTATACTGTTTTGCGGAATGCCTTGCGGTCACATGACCGATTTCATGTCCAAGAACACCAGCGAATTCAGCTTCATTATTAAAGTGAGCCATTATTCCCCTGGTGAAGTACACGTATCCTCCTGGAACAGCAAATGCATTGACGACCGGGCTGTCCAAAAGCCTGAAACTGAATTCCAGATCTGGTCTATGAGAAACCTTGACCATTTCCTGTCCTTTTATATTTATGAAATCCTGGAGTTCCTGATTTTCATACAAGCCATATGCCTGGATAATGGAAGGATCTGATTGTGCACCAAGTGCTTTTTCCTGGCTTTCAGACATCAGCATAAATTCTTTTTTTCCTGTGACAGGGTTCCTTGCGCATGATGAAATGATAAAAATCGTCAGAATCAATATGGATAATCTTGGAAATACACTTTGGGAAAGCATAGCTTGTTGAATATTAAGTTATTAAATTTGTGCAACAGATAAATTTGGTACAATTTTATCATATATACCAAATCTATCATCTTTATGACGTAATATTTGTTTAAGGTTTCGTTATAATCATGAAAAAATTAAGTTAAAGTAGTTTAATAGGTTTTGAACATCAGGACAAAAATCCCATCGTCATTTACCATCATGAACCTTTGTTGTGGTTTTGCTGCTATCCTGGTGGCAGATCTCCATATAAGTTCAATGATATTGTTACTCGGGATGTTTTTTGATGTGATAGATGGTCTGATTGCCAGAGTGCTTAAAGTACAGAGCCAATTGGGTAAAGAATTGGATTCGCTGGCTGACCTGGTGAGTTTTGGTGTAGCACCAGCCTATCTTTATACATTGCTCACCCCTATTGATCACTGGCTCATGTATATTCCTGCATTTTTTATTTTAGCAGGAAGTGCCATACGGCTTGCTATATTTAACCTGAGACCGGATACTAAATATTTTACAGGGCTACCCACACCTGCAAGTACCTTTTTTCTGATTGGACTATTTATCGGTGTGAAATTTGACAGTACACTGATGCAATCCCTTATTGATTCCCCTTCAACTTATGTTCTTATTCCAATTTTCCTGATGTTTTTGAACTTAAGTAAGATAAAGATGTTTTCATTTAAACAGATAGGAAGGAGTCTGAGTTATAATCTGTTTATATTATTCAGCCTGATCACATTCTGTTTTTTGACACTGATTAATTACAAATTAGCAATGCCATTGGGAGTTGTCATTTATGTGCTCCTGTCGGTTATTTACAGTTACAAGATTGATAAAGAATAAAACTAGAGTTTAATTAATGGCAATTTTTATTACTGATGAGTGTATTAATTGTGGTGCCTGTGAACCAGAGTGCCCCAATAATGCAATATATGAAGGCGGAATTGAATGGACGATTTCTGAAGGAACGACAGTATCCGGAGAATACACGCTAGAAGATGGCCTTGTCGTGGATGCCAAATCAGAGCAAGAGCCCATCGATGATGATATATATTATATAGTACCAGACAAATGCACGGAATGCCAGGGATTTCATGAAGAACCTCAATGTGCTGCTGTTTGCCCTGTGGATTGTTGTGTGCCTGATGAAAACAGGGAAGAAACTGTAGAAGAATTATTGGAGAGACAAGCCAGGCTGCACCAATAAAAAAAGCCTTGACTTAACAAGCCAAGACTTCTTTTTCTCTTTGGGTAAAAACTATTCGGTAAGCGGTAAGCGGGATCTAAATACCCAACCAACCCTCATACTCTTCATTGTACCTTTTTGAAATCCTAGAGGATATCTTCTTAGGCGTCTTTTTAAAGAGGTTCAAAATAAATTTAAAAAATCTCATCATGGGTAATAATAATTATAATTTGCTTTTTAATATAGACGTATAAAACACCTAAAAGGTTGGCTCAATTATCCATATTTAACATTTAGTTGACAAATAAAAATTGTTTTAACTAAATATCTGCTCCAAAGGTATTACAAACTATAATCAGGAACAAATCATATTAGAACAATTTTTAATGTATTATCAACTTTAACATATCAGATTAGATTCAGGAAGTTGTATTTAGCCATTCCCTATTTTTTGAATTATTCTCATTAGCTGTATAAAGAAAAGTAGTATTATTGTGGAGCTCAATTTTGAAACATGAAAATATATTCTTTGTCCATTTTGATTTGCCTTACACTTGCAACTTGCAAAACAAAAAACAATCAGGCTGGATCACAAACAACAGGTGATCAACAAGCAGATGAATATCCTGTACAAAAAGTGGCAGATGGAATCATATCGCTCGAAAAAGGTATGGAATATTTCAAAACAGGTGAATATATTTTTGTGGACCTGAGAACCCCTGAAGAAATAGAAGAATTTGGAATGATAGAAGGATCGATCGTACTTGACA
>JAHHJO010000002.1:0-2533 GCA_018680275.1 Bacteroidia bacterium | reverse complement strand
GTATCTTCTGTTAATCCCATCATACTTTTTACTTCATTCATGATCGCCGGCATATTATCCATCTCTCCTCTTGACTTCAATCGCTGGAAATAAACATTCGGAAATGCAAAAATGATATGTAAATGTTTAGAGATCGGTAAATATAAAATGAAAGCAAATACAACCATGATATGCAACCACCAACCTGCTCTTTCGAGTATATGCAAGCTTGAAACTGAAAGGCCTGAAAACAAAGTGTCACCTACTGCAGAACTCATAAATAGCGTGCCGGTATCCTTAAAATGTTCAGGATCTGCTCTTTGCAATAAAATGTCTGCACCATTCATAGAAAATATGCCTATGATCAGGATGATTTCAAGGAACAGGATAATATTGGCATCCCTTGTAGGCCAGCCTTTCATTTCCGGTTTATCAAATCTTGGAACCTTGATTATATTTCTTCTCCACAAAAATATGATGGTCGCAATAAAGGCCAATACCGATAATATTTCGATTGTATTGATTATAACAGGATACAAAAGACCAATCTTGTCAGCAAAAAACCTGTGGACTCCAAATACACCATCCACTAGAATTTCAATCAATTCAATCTGTGTAAAAATGAAAGCCACGTAAATGAAAAGGTGAAATATAGCAGGTATGAATCTTTTAAACATTTTGCTTTGTCCAAAAGCAACCAGCATTACATTTTGCCATCGTTTTCCTGCCTGTCCCTCGATCTTCTCATCTTTACCCAGCTTGATGTTCCTGATGATTTTGGAGTAAGATCTGTAGGCCAGGAATGAGACGATAGCAAGGATTATAATGAAAACTATTTTCTGCATTCGCTGTGATGTTTATATATTCTGCAATATCTGTATTTTAAGAGATAGATTTGTCATTTCAAAGCAATATCTTAAAGGCAAAATTCACTTATTATTATAGATGGAAATACTGAATAACAAACAGATTGAACAAAAAATTGAACGTCTGGCCTACCAGATACTTGAAAATAATTTTCAATCAAAGAAACTTGTATTTGCCGGTATCAATAATAATGGATTATCATTCGCAAGGCTTTTAAAAGAAGCTTATGATAAAATTGCTGAATACGAATCAATACTTGGAAATATCCGCTTGAATCCAGCAGCACCCATTGAATCCGAAATTATATTGGATGTAGAATTGAAATCACTTAATAATACTTGTATAATCATCGTCGATGATGTAGCCAATAGTGGTCGTACCATTTTTTATGCCACAAAACCTTTAATGTCTTATTTGCCAAAAAGTATTGAAGCTGCCGTGTTGGTGGACAGAACACATAAAACCTTTCCTATCAGGGTGGATTATGTAGGCCTTTCCCTGGCTACCACACTAAAGGAGAACATTTCTGTTAACCTGAAGAATACAAAAAAGAAGTCTGTTTCCCTGGATTAAAACTATCTGTTTACAATAATGGGTTTAAGAACATGGGAATCTTCAAATTGAATCCTCAGTATATAACAACCTGATTCCAAGGATCTTACATCTATAGTCTTTTGGTTTCCTCCTTGTAATAACAATTTGCCCTGCAGATCGTACAGTCCTAATGAATGAAATGTGTCTTCTGCATCAATGGTCAATAAGTTTGTGACAGGATTTGGATATATATTAATGGAACCTTGATAGACATCCTCCGTAGAAAGATAAGGCATGAAATCCGTGATATACCTTGGAAGAATCTGGTAACCTTCGTTATATGGTTCACTTGTATCAAACTGTCCGCCGATACCAATAATGAAAACACCACTTCCAGGGCTTGACATGGAAGATAACTCTGTGTCGCTGTCAATACGCATAAGTAATGTATCCCCATTGGCTGTGACAATATCTACATTGAAACTGGAACCATCTCCCAGCCATTGCGAATCATCCAGGCTTTGAGCCTGTACCATCACCAATGATGATTCTGTGGATTCATCCAGTATATTTACCTGTAAGGGATCAACCAGGTCATTCGATGAGGAGTTTAACGTGATGGCTTCAGGTTCGATCTGTGCCAGCCCATTGAATTGGCTTAGTTCTCCCTGAATGGTGATGTCATCTCCTTCTGTGACTGTGTATCCAAATTGATCAGACAAACTGAATACCATTATACCTGTGTTTGTGGCTTCTATTAATGCAAATTGCAAACCACTAGGTCTCAGGTTAATTCCATGAACGACTCCATTAAGTTCTACCTTGTCGCCATCTTTTGTCAACACACCTTCGGTGTCAATCTGCCTGGCTTCTGCAATTGAAATTATTTCGAATTCCTCTTCTGCTATATTGTACGGATCAATATCCTGTGTCGATCTCGGAAATATCTGGTAGCCACTATCAAATGGTGATTCATTGTCAAATTGCCCACCTGTACCTGTTACGGTAAATGTACCTGTTGGTGGTTCCATTCCTGAAATATCGATATCAGAATCTATTCGCATCTGAATAGTATTGACCCCATCGGTAATATCTACATTGAAACTACCGGATAAATCCCATTGCATGGGATCGACAAGCGTAGCGTTTTCAA
>JAHHJO010000363.1:0-3100 GCA_018680275.1 Bacteroidia bacterium | reverse complement strand
GTAGTAATGTGGATAGGCATATGGTATACCTTCATTATTTTCTACAACCACATCAACGTCCAGTTCGTCTGGATCTAACCTGTCGTCGTCTGTATCGTTATCTGTTGAAGCAGGATTATCGAAATAAGCAGCAATTCCTGCAGGGCTGATATCAGCACCACATGTTAGTTCAACAAGACTTGGAGGCAATATTAATGAGTCTTCGATAATCTCGAATGCTCCACTTGCAGGATCAATTCTTGCTGGAGTCAAAGTCTCTAAACCAACAGGCTTGAAGAAATATTCTCTTGTACAGCTCACAGTTCCTGAACTACCAGCATCTGTATATGTAACTGTCCAGGTTCTTCTCAATAATGTACCAATACATGGTCCAAGATCTACATATACATCATAATAGCTGATATCATCTTCAGTCACTGCATCACAATTATCTGACACATGATCATCAAGAAAATCATCTACCATTTCAGGTACAAGGTTGTCTCTCAACCTATCCCAGTATTTTTCTTTTAAAAGTGGGAGTTCCCAGCATGTTAATGTACATTCTTCAGCATAATCACCAACACCTGTTTCTCCGCCTACAGGACAATCACATGTAACAGTAGGTGGCGTTTTGTCTTCGAAAGTGATGTTACCCCAACATGTATTATCAGAACAAAGATCATGAACAGTAAAAACAAGATCTCTGTCAATCCAAGCTGATAAATCAGAAAGATCTACAGGTGTTCCAACATTGTCAGCCACACTAAAGTCATAGTATAAAGGATCAAAATCACCTTCGAGTAGCATATCTGTAGTAATATCAGATGCACATGATCCATTTACAGTAACAGTTATACTATTATTACAGCTTAACTGAGGAGCAGTTCCTCCTTCTTCTTTGAGTTGAAGAAAAGCTTCGTCATAATAAATAGCACCTCCCGCAAATGGCGCGACAGGAAACTGAAAAAAGAATGTAGCCAATCTTACCTGGGCAGTTCCTTCAGGAGCCACAGCAACTGTCTGAAACTTAAAGTACCCACTTACAGCATTTGCAACTGTAAAATCAGGTGAAGATGTGTATCCTACGATATTACCGACAGCATCTAGGAACTCCACATGGACTTGCCCCCTATTATCAAACTGCAAATTGTCAACAGGACATTCAGCAAATGAGGGAGAAAGCATATGAATTCCTCCAACGAAAGTTTCTCCAGGAGATGCAGGAATCGGATTCGTAAATGCTCCGGAAGCATTGAAGCCTCCATTAAACTGACCAAATATTTTTAACATTTTTGTGCCCAGTTTTGCAGGAGGCTGCTGATCTCCACATGGAGAGAAAGGATTAAAGGGTTCTTCTATATAGACATTTCCCCATCCGGCTCCGAAAAAATTCCATCCTGCGGCAGATTGAAATCCACCAGCATTGGCGACTCCAGCCGTGTTTGATTCAAATCCTGGATTATTTAATAAATTTTCTCCTAATGCTCCGGAAGCATTACAGTCATCGGGCATTAAAATCTGACCATAAGTCAGACCAGTTGTTAAGCATAGCAACAAGCAAATGGCAAATAGTTTTTGTGCCAATTTCATGAGATTGAGTTTTGAGTTAAATATTTTTGATTTATGATTTCGTCTGACTGCCTAGACAATCAACTGCTAAATTACATATTTTAATTTTTAAATATGTTATAAGTAAAGAAGAAAAATTTAATTTTCTTTAGGCTATGATTCAAAGACTAACACTACTGATACTATTTATTATAGCATATAATGTCAATATTTCATCTCAATATTCCATCGATTTGGGCTGTAAAGATGAATCTGAAGCATTTATCGGTCTGGACCGAAAGGCTTGGACTACCGATATTAATGATGTAAGTGAAAGTTATCAAATCAACTTTGATATTCCTGAAAGTCAGAATTTTTCCTGTTCTATTCTTGAAAGAATTGAAGTTTCGATAAATGGTTATACGGACAATAATAATATCCCATCTAATTGCTTTCTATGGTTGTATACACATGCTCTGAATTGTGGAGATAATACACCAATCAGTTGCCCGGATATATTATTTGAACAACAGGGACTTGCGACACAATTTGAAATTGATGGAGAAGATGTTACTGAGGGTACCACAATCGGTATTGACATAGTCGTTGTAATTGTGGTTGAAGATCTATCATGTGAACAGGAAGCTATTAGTATGGGTCTTTATGATGCAAGCTTCGAAATATGTCTGGAAGCTTTCTATATACCTGATGAAGTTGAGGAACCCCTGGATCTTGGTGATGACATAACTATTTGTGAAGGAGAAACTATAGACCTTGAAGGTCCTGATGATTTTGAGATATATGAATGGGAAGGCCCTATTGACTCAGATGATCAATTGCTGGAAAATGCAATTCCCGGTCTCTATTTTCTTGAAGTAACTGATAGTAATGGATGCAGAAGCAGCGATGATATCGTGGTCAATATTATAGAAATGGAGGAAATTCTGTTTGATCAGCCTCTGGATTTAATCTTCTGCAAGAATAATCCTGTTTCAGTTAATATATTAAACTACCAAGGAAGTCAATTCGATATAGAATGGAGTAATCAGTTCGGGCAATCTGGTGATGATTCAGAAATAGCTCCTGATACTTCGGGGATTTATAATGTTATTATTACTGATACCGATAATGATTGTACTATAACTGCTGAATTAAATGTGAATATTATTGAAACAAGTAATGCACAGATAGCAGGCGATAGTATTATATGCGAAGGAGGAACCACTTTATTATTGGCAGATATTCCGGAGAATGACAGTATTCCGTATTTAATCGAATGGTATGTTGGACAGGATACAATCTCAACTGACACACTTTTAGTCTCACAGGCAGATACCATAGTACTCAGTTTAACAGACTCTTTGTTATGCGGGACCAGCCTTGACACTATTATTGTCATGAACTCACCTGAAGAAACAGCTGGATTTGATAATGTAAATACGATTTGTATCAACGATTCTATAGATCTTTTACAATTGCTAAACCAGGCAAGTTCTGAAAATGGGTATTGGGTAGAATTATCTTCAGGGAATGAATTAATATCTCCCCAACTTGTGGTTTCTGATATCCC
>JAHHJO010000167.1:0-5712 GCA_018680275.1 Bacteroidia bacterium | reverse complement strand
ATTAAATCGGCAATGGAAGTCCTCGGGTTTTGTGAAAATCATGTCCGTCTCCCTTTACATATCATGTCTGAATCCAATTATGCCTCTCTGAAATCATGTCTTGAAAAAATCAAGAAAGAAACCAGCTAGGTTATTCGTCCTGTTTTTCGTGATTGCCTGTGTTAAATTATTCATTATTTAGCTTATACATATATTAAATAAGTTTAATATAATAGCTATATTTGTATCTTACCGATTTCCAACTACATAGAGCCAGGTACCTGTCCCTTTAATAAAATTGCTCCCATATCCTGGCAGGTATTCCAGAGAATAACTAAAAGATTCTTTTTTGTCCAAAACTTATTTAGCTATGTCGCGTAATATTTTACGTTTATCCAGCATACTATTGATCACCTTATTTAGCTTCACTTTAGGTGCAGAAGTATTGATTGTTGGTGGAGAACAGCCTTCTCTTCATATAGATTTTGATGAATGTGCTTCATTTGGAGATGGTTCCAATTCAGATTATTCCGAGTTTACTGCAGAAGTCACTGTAAATGATCTTTGCTCCGGTCTTAGTTTGCTGGGGGGGTATGTCTATCGCGATAGTTCGCATTATAACATGCATTCCTGTGCGCCTGGATTTGAGGATGTGGCCATGTGTATTACAGCGTCTGACAATTGTAATTATGATTCTGAAGATGACAAAGCACTAAAATTTGATGTTAGGGTGGTGCCAGGTCCTGATGGTCTTGGTTCAATTGACCAGCTTTCGTTTTATGAAAGAAGCCCGGAAGAATTTACTTTCCTCGAAGGCCCTACAGGTCCGAATAATTATCCGCTCCATTTCACTTTAAGGGTCCTGGCAGATAACCAGGAAATTTTCAGGATGGAAGATGTAGAAACAAACAGGGAATGGACACAACAAAGTTTTGATTTCAGCGATCACCCTCAGTTCCTGGTCAGTGATACAACAATATTCAACTTTGAAATTCTACCATATTGCCTCGCGGGTATTGATTCTCCAGTCCAGGCATGGGATATCGATGAACTTACCATCACTGGTGGATGTCATAATGTACGTGGCGGCGTGGCTTCGACAGGCTCACCCGATGTCATTTGTGCAAAAAATGCTATAGAAGGAAGAGTTGAGTTTGAAGTACAGGATGCCTTTGGTGACAATATGTCCTGGTTTGTTGTCGGTAGCAATGATCTTATATTCGGTGTTTCTGAACAGAATTTTTTCCAGTTTGATATGGTTCCCAGTGGTGAGTATACTATTTATCATATTGCATTTACTGATGATCTGGAAGGATTGGAAGTAGGTGGCAGACTAAGTGAACTTTCAGGTTGTTATGATTTGTCAAACGGGTTGCAAATCACAAATATTCGTGTCAGGGGTGGCCGGCTTTCCATAGATGGTGAATTCATGGCTTTTCTTTGTACAAGCGACGGGATAGATGAAAACATTGTTGTTGACCTGGAATTTAGTTCAGGATCAGAATTACTTTACATTGTCACTGATTCAGTGAATGTAATCCTGAAGACACAGCTCAGTGATACTTTCAATTTTGAAGGTACTCCGGCGGGTCAATGCTTAATTTATGCAATGACCTATGAAGGTGTGATTTCAAATACGGAAGCAGGAAATAATATAACAGATTTGGAAGGTTGTTTTGCCCTTTCATCTCCGTTCGGTATATTCCGTAGTACCGCATTTCCCGGTATGATCAGCGTAAACCAGCAGCAAAGTATTACCATCTGCAACCAGGATTCGATTGATCTGCTGGATATTGAACTTGTGAATGCCGAAGCAGAATCAGAGAGCTGGATTGTCACAAATACAGCTGGAGAAATAATTGAATTTAATGTGAGTGAACCAATTGACATTTCAAGTTATGCTCCGGGTTCGTACCAAATCTATCATCTGGCATATTCCGGGGCCGTATCAGCTCTAACCATAGGAGAAAATATTAATAACCTTTCCGGGTGTATTGGAATATCCAATGCCCTGGATGTCGAAAAAGTAAATGTAGAAGGAGGTGAATTCAGCATCGTTGGTGGAGCCACAGAAATTGAGATTTGCTCCAAAGCTATAGTGGATGCATTTGATGTTGAACTATCGGGAGCCGCAGGAGATACTTCTGTATTTGTATTGACAAATGCTGACGGCGTAATTATTGATTTGCCTGAAAATACACCGATTGATTTTAATGAATCCACATCAGAGGAGTGCTTCCTATGGGTATTGAGTTATTCTGATATCTCGGGCTTGTCCATCGGTAATCATATCGATGACCTTGAAGGATGTTATGCTTTCTCGAATGCAATTACTATAACTAAGGTTTTGCTTGATGCAGGATTTTTGGCTTTATCAAATAATAGTGCATGTGTAGGAGATGGGGTTCCTGACCTGGTAGGCGGGAATATTTTTAATGCTGCCGGACCTGTATCCCAGTTGATCATCACCGATAATGACAGCATTATCCTGGACGTTATAAATCAATTCCCATTTGATGTTGAAAACGCTTCCGGAGGTACATGTTTGGTTTTTCATGTCAGCTCATTGGATACTTTGGAATTGCTGCCAGGGATGAATGTAAATGATATTAATGTATGTCATGATATTTCAAACGGTGGTGTGGTATTGAGAACAGATATACATGCGGGTGAGATAAGTCTTGATGATGGAGGTACAAGCATCCATATATGTGTTTCAGATACAATTTCAGATGTGCTTAGTTTTATTAATACAAGTACAGCAGGAAAGAATATTCAATATGTAGTAACAGATACTAATAATGTCATCCTGGCATTACCTGATTCTTCAGTTGTTGATTTTTCCATTAGTCCTCCCGGAATCTGCCTGGTATGGGCAGTTTCATATACAGGTAATTTTGTAGCCATGGTAGGAGAGACTCTTGGACAGATGCCTCCCTCAGATGGTTGTGTTGATATTACAGATAATTATGTAGAAGTAGCCCGGGATTCTGTAGGTGGACCTTGCGATCCGGAATGTATTGTTGATGGAGGATTTGTGGATTTATTTGGCAATGAATATTGTATTGGAGATGGTATTGAAGATTTTGTTATAGGAAGCGTTCAGAATGCTTTGGGATTATACCAGCAGATTTTATTAACGGATACAGCGGGTATTATTCTGGCAGTTTCAGATTCAGTAAACTTTGAAGTCGATGGCGCAGATCCGGGTACATGCCTGGTCTGGAACCTGGCCGCATTGGATACGATTCAGTTAAATGCAGGAATGAGTATTGACAGCATAGACAGCAATTGTTTTGATTTATCTCCCCCTGCTTCATTCAATCGACTAAACCCGGAGGGAGGGGTTATATCTTATCCCGGCGGTGACACGCTTACACAAACAATTTGTGTAGGAGATTCCATACCAGATGTTTTGGTTTTTATCCGTGATACGGTAACCATACCATTATACAAATACATAATTGCCAATGAAGAAAACATTGTAATTGCTGTGGCACCTAACAATTCATTTAATTTTGAAAACCTGCTTCCTGGAATTTGTAAAGTTTATGGTGTATCCTATTCAGGCTTGTTTACACTCTCCCAGGGGGATACCTTATTTGTTGACCCACCTGCAACAGGTTGTTTTGATTACTCTGATAACTGCCTGAACATTGTCAAGGAAGATTGCAGTACAACTTCCTGTCCTGTTGATGGGGGATCACTCGAATTATCTACAAATTTTGTATGTGTCAGTGATGGTGTAGATGACCTTGTCGATGGAGATGTTCAAAATGCCATAGGTGATTACTCAACTTATATTATAACTGATACAGACAGCATTATTATTGGTAATCCACCTAATTTCCCGATTAATTTTGAAAGTGCTGGCGGAGGAATCTGTCTTGTATGGCATATGTCGGCTATGGATTCAATTCCTTTAAATATGGGAGATCATATCAACTCGATTACTGATTGCCACGACTTGTCAGAACCTGAAACAATTGAAAGGGTAGATAACAATGGAGGAAGCGTTAGCCTGGAAAACGGGGATACAATAATAGAAATATGTGTGGGTGATTCAGTGGCCAATGAACTTGTTTTCAGTACAAGTGGCTTCAGTGTAAATTATGAATATATCATTACGGATACTTTTGATGTAATCATTGAAGTAGTTGATAATAATATCATCGATTTTGAAAATGCTCCTGCGGGTGTGTGCAGGGTTTATGGCCTTGCTCACAATGATGTGTTTGACCAAACGACAGGGGATACCTTGGAACTTCCTGATAACCCGGGTACATGTTTTGACCTGTCAGATAATTTTGTCGAAGTGATTCGTATTGATTCAGGTGCTCCTTGTACTAATAAGCTGACAGGAAGTGAGATTGTGTTTGCCATCAACCCAAATCCGTCAACAGGATATATTAACCTTGAATTCGAATCGATCCCTGAATTGAAAGCAGATATAAGCATCTTTAACTCGCATGGGGTCAAACAATATCATGAAATGATTGAAGGTGTGACACAGTATAATGAATTACAATTGCCAGAATTTGCACCAGGAACATATTTCGTGCGGGTAAGATCCCAATCGAAAGTGCTAACGAAGAAGTTCCTGGTAGTGCGATAACTAAGGTTTCAAATATTTATAAGGAGGATCCATATGCATGGATGCTCCTTTTTTTATGCAAATGGGTTAAGTGCTTTTTAAATACAAATCTAGTATTCAATTACCAGCTTGAACCTCCACCACCAAATCCACCTCCTGCACTGCCTCCGCTAAAGCCACCTCCAGTACTTCCGGATGATGGTGCAGCTGGCTGACTGGTGAATATGCTTTTCATTTTTGGTACGTCGAAACTTTTTGAAAAGTCCCCATAGCTTGGCTTTCTTCCTACGGATGGGTTATGATATCCAAACCAGTATGGTGGAGGGATATCAAATGATTCCATTTTGTTCATCCATGATTGATCCAGTCCAAATGCTATTGCATATGGAAATAATTTTTCAAAATAATTTGGATCCTGTTTTAACAGTTCGGATGTTTTGGAAGGATCTCCGTCCTTGAGAAATTTTTCGAGACCAAGCAGTTGCCTGAGAATATATAATCCTTTCTCTGATTTTTTTGGAGTAAGAAAGTGAATAATAAATATTGTTATGGCTGCCACTGCTATCAATATTCCACTTATGATCCACGTATTTATAAAACAAATTACAGACAGGATTACCAGCATTGCAGCACCCCATATCAACTTTCCTGAATGAAACATCCTGTAGTTTTCTTCATCATATAATTCTCTTTGTTTGAGTCGTTTTCTAAGTTTGGAAAATGACTTGTATGTATTAGAATAGATCTTGTTTTTTAGTTCGGAAAGCAGGATCATATCTTCATTGGTGAATAATGCATCAAAAATGACCTTTTCATATTCCGGGGTGTTGTGGGGAAGTTCCTTGATTTTACTGAAGAACAGATCATCATTCATTTCCGGATCTTCACTACCAAGTATTTTAATAATGCCTTTATTAGCCCAATAGGGTAGAAGTGAAATGATATCCTGGGTATTTACTTTATTATCGTAATAAGCACCGACTTCTGCCGGGGAAAATCCGTCGGGTGGAAAATGTACATCAGAGATTTCTCCAATCTCAATTTTTGATCTTCTTCTGAAGAAACTGATAAACCAGGCTATAAATGCTAAAGGGATCAACCAGGTTTTGTCTTTTTTATAAAGAGGTACAGGTGGAGGA
>JAHHJO010000202.1:0-7035 GCA_018680275.1 Bacteroidia bacterium | reverse complement strand
ATTATTATGTCCGGCACAATGGGCAATTATAAATATGATAAGGGTTTTCAAATACATTACTCTACTTGATGAAAATATCAATGTTTAAGACACAGATTTTCCTTTAGTTAAAATAAATATTTTTTATTGATTGATTTTATTTACTTAAGACCATCTCCCCATCCTGCATTTGTGGTAATAAGATTTGTACGGAGTTGCTATATTCCAAAGCTTCTATTCTGAGTCATCTTATAAAGAGACTACAGTGGGATATTTCCATGTTTCTTTTTAGGAATCTTAGCGACCTTACTTTCAAGAAGTGTATAGACTTTGATCAATTTTCGTCTTGTTTGCCTTGGTTCAATAACTTCATCCACAAAACCTCTTTCTGTTGCACTGTATGGATTGGCAAATACTTCAGCATAGCGTTGTTCTTTCTCCTTCAACTTCGCTTCAGGGTCTTCAGCTTCACTGATTTCTTTTCTGAATATGATTTCACTGGCACCTTTGGCACCCATAACTGCAATTTCAGCTGATGGCCAGGCAAAATTGAAATCTGCACCAATATGTTTGGAGTTCATCACATCATAGGCACCGCCATACGCTTTCCTGGTGATTACTGAAACGCGCGGGACCGTTGCTTCACTCAGTGCATAAAGCAATTTGGCCCCGTTCACAATAATGCCATTCCATTCCTGGTCAGTTCCGGGTAAAAACCCTGGTACATCAACTAAAACCAAAAGCGGAATATTGAAGCAATCACAAAAACGTGTAAATCTTGCGGCTTTTTTCGAGGAGTTGACATCCAGGCAACCGGCAAGGTTCATCGGTTGATTGGCTACAATACCTATGCTTCTGCCCGCAAGGCGTGCAAATCCTACAATTATATTATCTGCGTAATCTTTGTGTATTTCAAAGAATGAAGAATCATCAACGATACCATTGATGACTTCTTTCATATTGTATGGTTTATTTGAACTTTCAGGTATGATGCTTTCAAGTTCTTCCCTATATTCTTCCTTGATTTCAAAAGGAATCTTTGCCGTTTTTTCTTCGCAGTTCTGAGGAAGATAACTCAGCAGTTTTTTGATCTGAAGCGTACAGTCCAGATCGTTTTCGGCTGTCAGATGAGTGACACCTGATTTTGTAGAGTGTGCAGATGCGCCACCCAGTTCCTCAGAAGAGACTTCTTCATTTGTGACAGTTTTAACGACATTAGGTCCGGTAACAAACATATAACTTGAATGTTCGACCATAATCGTAAAATCTGTCATGGCGGGAGAATAGACTGCACCTCCTGCGCACGGTCCCATGATTGCTGAAATTTGTGGGATAACCCCTGATGCCATTACATTCCTGAAAAAGATATCTGCATATCCTCCCAGCGATCGTACACCTTCCTGAATCCTGGCACCTCCACTGTCATTCAGACCGATTAAAGGAGTGCCGGTTTTCATCGCAAGGTCCATGATTTTGCAGATCTTCTCTGCATGAGTTTCCGATAGTGATCCTCCAAACACAGTAAAATCCTGTGCAAAAACATATACCAGTCTTCCGTCAATGGTTCCGTATCCGGTGACGACACCATCGCCATAAAACTTTTGTTTGTCCATCCCGAATTCCGTTGTCCGGTGTGTGACGAGAGAACCTATTTCTTCAAAACTTCCGTTGTCTAACAAGAGATAGATCCTTTCACGGGCAGTCAGTTTACCTTTCGCATGCTGCTTTTCAATTCTGCTTTGTCCACCTCCCAACCTGGCGGCAGCCAATTTATCTGCAAGGATCTTTTTCTTGTCTTCCATTTTTTATGCTTTCGCTTTTTTCAATGACTCGGTCAGTTTTGGAACCACATCAAACAGATCGGCACACACACCATAGTCTGCAGCTTTAAAAAACGGGGCTTCCGGATCTTTGTTTATGACGACGATACACTTGCTGCTACTTACGCCTGCCAGATGTTGTATGGCACCTGAAATTCCGGCAGCGATATAGAGATTTGGCTTAATAGCTATTCCGGTTTGTCCTACGTGTTCATGATGTGGTCTCCATCCTGAATCAGAAACAGGCCTGGAGCATGCTGTTGTTGCTCCGAGTTCTCGTGCCAGTTCTTCAATAATGTTCCAGTTTTCAGGACCTTTCATACCTCTTCCGGCAGAAACGACCAATTCAGCTTCGGGCAATGGAGCCACATCACCGGCCTGAATATTCACTTCAATAACTTCAACTTTCCTGTCATTTATGGATAATTCAAGATTGCTGACCTCAACATCTTCTGCAACGATTTCCGGCTTGAGTGAGTTGCCTGCCAGGGAAATGACCTTTATGTCTGAATTTATTTCATATTCAGCAAAAGCTTTTCCTGAGAAAACAACTTTTCTGACTTTGAAATTTCCTCCTTCTGTTTCGGGCAACTGGATTACCCCGGACACGACACCGGCATTCAATTTTACACCGAGTCTTCCGAGAAGTGCTTTACCTGAATAATTATGAGTAAGGACGACAAGTTTTGCACCTACTTGTCCGGCCACTTCAGAAATTGCCTGGGCATATGCCTGGCTGTCAAAACTTTCCAGTTGAGAACTGTTGACCTGTATGACTTTTGAAGCACCATATTTTCCCAGTGATGCTGCATCCACAACATTTCCAATAACGAGTGCAACACATTCAGTCCCCATGCTCTGGGCAGTTTTATATCCAAAGGTGACAATTTCGTGTGCTGACTTTTTTATTTTACCATCCTGGTTTTCTGCATATACTAATACCATGATTTTTTTCTTTTTTAGTCTTGTTAAATAACTTTCGCTTCTTCTTTAAGCAACCTTACCAATTCATCCATGTTTTCAGGATCGATCATTTTGACACTTGATTTTTCTGCGGGCAGACTGTATGTGCTTAATTTAGTGCCATCAGATGATTCTACAGCCGGGATAACATTTAATGGTTTTCGCTTTGCCATCATAATTCCTCTCATATTGGGAATCCGTTGTTCTGCCATACCTTTTGCTGCGCTAACTACAAGTGGAAGTTGGGATTTAGACTTTTCAGTACCACCTTCGATCTCCCTGGTAATAATTACATTATCTCCCTCCATGGTTAATTCCCTTGCAAATGACTGGAAGGGTAGTTCAAGAAGTTCTGCGATCATGGATCCAACTTCAGAACCATTATAGTCTATGGTTTCCTTTCCTGTCAGAATCAGGTCGTAATCGTTTCCTTTGGCATAATTTGCTACCTGGTCGGCAACAAATCTTGCACCAGTTGCTTCAGCATCGACCCTGATAGCTTCATCAGCTCCAATAGCCAATGCCTTTCTTATAATAACATCATTTGATGCCGGTCCTACATTGATTACTGTGACAGTACCTCCCAATTCTTCTTTTAATTCAAGGGCTCTTACCAGGGCAAACCATTCGTCATATGGGTTCAGAATGAATTGTACACCATTCGGATCAAGAGCTGTATTATTATCAGTAAATGCAATCTTCGCAGTTGTTTCCGGTGTTTTACTGATACATACTAATATCTTCATTCGTAATTTTTTTTAATTATTTAATCTGGTATTTAGCCACTTACCAGTTTTATTATCAGATATTTTCAACTTCCTGGTTTTATCCAGGTATATTTTCAATGCCACTTTCGCAGCTATTTCCTTTTCTTTTTCCTGCGCTTTCAGGATCGCGGATACATCAAAATAATTATCTACAAAATGTGTATCGATCTCCCCATTGATGAAATTTTCATGAGCAAGTACAAATTTTCCGAATTCAAGCGTTGTAACCACGCCATTGATCGTATAATTATCAATAGCATAGCTTAATCGTTCAATGGCCGATTTTCTGTCTTTTCCATATCCGATCAGTTTGGAAATCATCGGGTCATAGTATATGGGTATTTCCATACCTGCTTCATATCCATCATCAATCCTGATTCCGTTGCCCTCCGGTCTTTTATAATCTTCCAGGATACCGATATTCGGTAAAAAATTGTCAAATGGGTTTTCTGCGTATACACGCAACTCAATGGCGTGTCCATTTATTTCCAGCTCATTTTGTTTGATAGAAAGTACTTCACCCCTGGCCACACGAATTTGTTGTTCGACCAGATCTATTCCGGTGATCAATTCTGTCACAGGGTGTTCGACCTGCAAACGTGTATTCATTTCAAGAAAGTAGAATTTATCGTTTTCGTCATACAGGAATTCTACTGTACCTGCACCGACATAATTACATGACTGAGCTACTTTAACAGCTGCTTCACCCATTTCTTTTCTTTTCTCTTGAGTCAATACGGTTGAGGGTGCTTCTTCCACCACTTTTTGGTGTCTTCTCTGAATACTGCATTCCCTTTCGAATAGATGGATTGTATTACCATGTTTGTCTGCAAGGATCTGGATCTCAATATGTCTCGGAGATTCAATATATTTTTCTACGAATACTGAACCATCACCGAAAGCAGATTGCGCTTCGCTGACAGCCCGTTTCATCTGTTCGGCGAGACTACTTTCTTCCTTAACTATTCTCATGCCTTTTCCACCACCTCCGGCAGATGCTTTGATTAATACAGGAAAGCCAATTTTTTTAGCTATCGTAATGGCCTCTTCGGGATTTTCAATTGCTCCATCTGCTCCCGGTACCATCGGAATTTCATACTTACTCACTGCTTCCTTTGCAGCAAGCTTGCTTCCCATAATTTCAATCGAATATGAGGAAGGACCTATGAAGATGATGCCTGCTTTTTCCACTTTCCCAGCAAACTCCGCATTCTCACTCAGGAAGCCGTAACCAGGGTGGATTCCATCAGCACCTGTTGATATTGCTGCATCGATAATTGTATCCATTTTTAGATAAGATTCGGAAGAAGGGGCCGGACCAATAAAAACTGCTTCATCAGCAAATAATACATGTGGTGCATTCCTGTCAACCTCGGAAAAAACGGCGACCGTTGAGATACCCATTTTTTTTGCTGTTTGCATAATGCGCAATGCAATTTCCCCTCTGTTGGCTACAAGAATTTTCTTCATTATTCAATTTATCTAAGCCATTTCAATAATAACTTCGTTCTTATCTACTTTTGCTCCTTTTTCCAGTAAAATCCGTTTCACTTTTCCGCTCCCCGGTGCTTTAATTACATTCTCCATTTTCATGGCTTCAAGAATCAGAAGAGTGTCTCCTTCTTCAATATCCTGCCCTTCAGATACCTGGATTTCGAGAATCAAACCTGGCATAGGTGCTTTAAGTTCTTTAAATGCCTGTATTTTCTTATCAGCATATCCCATTGCTTTGATCAACTGATCCATTTTATCTTCAATACGAAAATGATAGACGTTGTTGTTGACTTTTATAGCTACTGTTTTGTCATTATGGTCTTCCTCAACGAGATAAGCTTCTACAGACAGGCCATCATCGATGATGTGATACTTTGTACTGTCTTTTTTAATGATGTCTATCTTTTCGATTTCTGAAGGATCGATCCGGAATTCTTGATCATCAATTTTGAGAATATACGTCATAAACTAAGTTGGAAACAAGGAGCGCAAATTTACATAATAAATTGCTTGTTAAACGCCTCAAACCTAGTTAATTGGGCAGAATATGGTATTGATCTTAGTCATATTCAATAATGATTTTCCCGAAGTGCTTTCCGCTTTCCTGGTATTCAAATGCACTTTTCAAGTTTTCGAAGCTAAAGGTTTTGTCAATAATGGGTTTCCACCTGTGTGTATTAATGGATTGCACCATATCTCTTTGCATTTGTGCACTACCAACAGCGAGGCCTTTAACTGATATTTGTTTAAAAAATAGTTTTGGGAATACAATTTCGCCTTTAGGACCTCCAAGGATACCAATTGAAGCTATAAATCCATCTATTTTAACGGCGTCAACAGAATTACTGAAAGTAGCCGCGCCCCCAACGTCCAATACATGATCAACCCCACCTTCGGAAAGTTTATAAATGGTTTTACCCCATTTTGGATCTTCCTTGTAATTGACGACAGCTACTGCACCCATCGTTTTTAGTATTTCAGCTTTTCTTTTTGAAGAACTTGTAGCATAAACAACTGCACCAAACGACCTTGCAATTTGCAATGCAAAAACGGACATTCCTCCTGTACCTTCAATAAGTACTTTGTTACCTGGTTCTATTTTACCTTCTACAACCAGTGCACGCCATGCTGTTAATGCGGCACATGGAAGGGTTGCCGCCTCTGCATATGTGTAGTCGTCAGGAATATGTGTTATTGATGACTCAGGTAAATTGGAATATTCTACAGCGTATCCATCAACAGATTCTCCGGATATCGCGGTGGTTTTCTTCCTGTCAGGCGGGCCACTGACCCAATTCGGAAAAAATAGTGACATGACCTTGTCTCCGGCTTTGAATCCTTTAACCTTCTTTCCTACTTCGACAATAATACCAGCGCCATCAGACATGGGTATTCTACCCTCAGAAACCGGAATTATGCCTTTGGCAACCAGGAGGTCATGATAGTTGAGAGAACTGGCTTTCCAATGAACCCGCACTTCAAATTCCCGGACAGGTGGAATTTCTCTTTCAACAAACTTTAAATTATCGAACCCACCTGATTCACTTATAATAATTGCTTTCATTAACTTCATCATTAGTTTCTCTTTTCCAAAGATAATTGAAAGCTGAATTCAATAACCAGATAAAGAAAATTCAGGTGTATTCATTAATAAGAAGGATTGCTCGGTTTATTTTTAAGACGCATGGCTGGAAACTCATTGGAGAAATACCAAAAGAAGTGAACAGGTGTGTCTTTGTTTTTGCACCACATACCTCCAACTGGGATTTTTATCATGGTAAAATGTGTATGACCGGATGGGGCGTACCGATGAAGGCAGCTATTAAAAACTTCTGGACAAAGTTCCCTTTTGGATTAATCATAAAACCTCTCGGAGGTGTTGGAATCGACAGATCCAAAAAAGAATATAAAGGCGCAAAAGGACAGGTGAAAATGATGGCTAATCTTTTTAAAAGAACAGATCAAATGGCCCTGGTTATTACACCTGAAGGATCAAGATCCAGAAGAGATGT
>JAHHJO010000440.1:0-2754 GCA_018680275.1 Bacteroidia bacterium | reverse complement strand
GAGGAAATCAATTCTATCAAAATTAAGCCGCTTTCTGAATAACCTGGAGGTTACAGATTACAATGAATACTTTGAGATAAACAAGACTTTTGTTGCTTATATGGACATATTCAGCAACCAGAAGTTCAACCAGGACCTCAAAGCATTGAGCCTCAAGTTTATCAAAAGATGCCTTAAAAACTTCAAAGACAAAAGAAGTAAAGAATACCAGGAGATAAAGAAATTTGTGAAAGTCACGTTTGTAGATTACGGTTTTATGACTGAAAAACAGGTGACAGAAGTCTTCAAAACAAAAAGAAAACCAAAGGCCAGTTAGAAATATCGACCCAATCGGTACACTGGTAGATTTTTCATGATTCTTAATATCCCGGCGAGTATATTTATATTAGAATTACTCTTATGATTTCGGATATTTTCAGGTCTTTCAATGCATACAGTAGGGCAGCATCAATCATTTTCAAACCATGGGCATTAAAATACCTTGTGGTCTCAGCGATTATAAGTCTTATTACCCTTATTGCATTTATTATTCTTATTTATCAATTCGGGGATAACCTTACAGGACCGATCATGTCATGGATTGCTCCGGAAAAAGGAGATTCGAATATTATTGTTACCATTCTCGATTGGTTTATCAGGATAAGCCTGTGGCTGCTCCTCTTATTGATCTTCAAATACATCATACTGATTGTGACCGCACCAGTTATGAGCCTTCTTTCAGAGAGTATCGAAATCAGGCTGACTTCGAATACAATTCCAAAATTGGGATTCCGGGATCAGATCAAAAGTATGGTACGGGGAACAGCACTTGCGCTAAGCAACATCATAAGAGAATTATTTATTTCAATACCTATCATGCTTTTGAGTTTTATACCTGGACTTGCATTATTCAGTACGCCAATATTATTGATCATTCAATCCTACTATGCAGGGTTTGGGAATTTTGATTTCTTCCTGGAGCGGCGTATGGGGATTAGGGACACCAGATTATTTATGAAGAGGTACAAAGGACTGGCTATTGGGAATGGTTTTGTATTTCTTTCATTTCTTATTATCCCTTTAATAGGAATTCTACTGGCCCCGGCACTCTCTACTGCAGCTGCAACAATTGCTGCCCTTGAAGTTTTAGAAGACTAAAAACTTCCTCACTATCCTTGAATCCTGACTATTTATAATAAGGAAATAGGCACCAGTATCCAAATTTTCAATATTTAAGACCAGTCTGTCATCTGGGATATCGATTAAATCCAAAATCAACTGACCCGCAATGTTTAAAACTTCAATACTTTTGATATTCAGATCATTATACTCTATTGTCAGGGAATTACTACTTGGAACAGGAAAGACATTGATCGATCCGAATTGACCCTCATCTGATACAGAATCCAATAAATCAATTGTAGCCATGGAATCAATTCTGCAACCATTGGCATCAACAACATTAAAAAAATATTCACCCGGATCAAGATCTGCAGCAACCGAATCAGTCAGAAAGTTAAGCGGGCTATCCCATGTATACATATATGGAGCTATACCACCTTGCGTTACAATAGAAATACTACCTCCCTGGTTGCTGTTGGCCTGTCTGAGTACCATCGAAATTTCCAGTGGATCCGGGGAATGAACCGGCAATTCTTGTGTTTCCAAAAGGCATCCGTTACTATCTTCTATTAAAGCTTTATAATATCCTTCATGAAGATCCTTAATTTCCGAACCAGACATTCCATTGTTCCAAAGCACTTCATAAGGTGGTACACCTCCTTCAATCAACAATGATATTTCACCGGTTGAATCACCAGAACAAAGCAGGTCAACTATTGTATCAAGCTTAAAGACCAACTCCTCAGGCTGAACAACTACAATAGAATCCGAAATTCCCACACAACCTTCATTATCTGTGATTGTCAGGTTATATTTCCCAGCACCTATATTATAAATCGTGTCAGCAACAATCTCCTTGATCTCCTTTTCTCCAGTGCTCCAATTGAAATCCAGGGGGACTGCTCCATCATTTCCAACAGCTATTATTGAAGCAGTTGTATCAGAAAAACATAAAACAGGATCCAGCTGATCCAGGAAAATATTTATTTCCTTATCGAAATTGATGATCTCAAATATTTCCGTACCTGACTTACATCCAAAATTATCCACAACAGTAAGTGCATAGTCACCTGGCAGTAAACTATCCAGTAACTGATCGCTACTGAAGTTTCCGTCCTCAGTACTCCAATTATATAAATAGGGTGGACTACCTCCTGATGCAGAGACCGACAGGTATCCATTTCTGCTTCCTGCACAATTCACATGATTTATTGAATCAAGACTGGTCTGAATCGCTTGTGGTGCATTTACTTGAATATCATTCAAGGATTCTGTACATGCATTATAATCTGTGACTGTTATTGAATAACTGCCTGCTGGTCTATTGTTCAAGTCTTCAGTAAACGACCGATCTGACCAAAAATAGAAATAAGGTGCAACGCCTCCTGATACAGAAATATCTATATATGAATCCAATCCATCAGGGCAGGTCAGGTGTTTAATATTTCTTAGATCAATAAGCAGCTCATCAGGTTCTGTTATTTCGATATCAAAAAATTCATCCCTGCATCCCTCTGCATCTGCAATAGTCGCATGATATGCACCTGCCTGTAGTCCCGTAATCAGAAAGCTTGAATCGCCATTGCTCCAGTTAATTGAATACGGTGGTGATCCTCCTTGTGTACCTAACTGAATCAGACCATTCTGCTGACC
>JAHHJO010000257.1:0-3078 GCA_018680275.1 Bacteroidia bacterium | reverse complement strand
ATTATTTTGGGAACCCTTCATCTATTCACAGATTTGGCAGAGAAGCCAAAACGCTCGTTGAAGAAGCGCGTAAAACGATTGCCAGTGGATTGAATGCTTCCACTGGAGAGATATTTTTCACCTGTGGAGCCACAGAAGGAAATAATATGGCCCTCCTTGCTTCAATCAGGGACCTTGGGGTCCAGCAAATTATTTCATCGCCCACTGAACACCATTGCATTACACATACACTTGATTACATTGTTGAAAATAATCTGGCGGAAGTCAGGTTTCTAAGTGTCGATAAATTCGGACATATCGATTATGATGAATTGAATACAATTCTTTCAGAATCAGGCAAAAAATCACTGGTTTCATTGATGCATGCCAATAACGAAATAGGGACGCTTCATGATATTGAAAGAATTGCCGGGATCACATCACAGAACAATGCTTTATTTCATTGTGATACCGCACAGTCCATGGGTAAGTATCCTTTTGATCTTGACACGTTAAAAGTTGATTTCCTGTCCGGATCAGCACATAAGTTTTTCGGTCCTAAAGGCGCAGGATTTATGTACATCAGGAATGAGAATATGCTTAAGCCAATGTTGTTTGGTGGATCACAGGAACGTGGAGTACGGAGCGGAACAGAAAACATCTATGGCATTGCAGGGATGTCTAAAGCGTATCAATTAGCTATGGAAGAAATGGATCAAAGACATGAATATGTACAATCCCTCAAAAACTATTTTCATTCAAGACTGGAATCAGAATTGGATGATATTCAGTTTAATGGAGATCCGGAAAAGCAGCTTTATAATGTAATCAGTGCCAGTTTTCCTGCTTCAGAAAAATCGCCGCTCATGATGATGAACCTGGATATCGCCGGTATATCAGCATCTGCAGGTAGTGCATGCTCGTCTGGTGTGGAAAATGATTCTCATGTTCTTGCTGCCATAGGCCATGATCCTCAAAGAAAGACCGTAAGATTTTCACTCTCTCATTTAAACACCAGGGATGAGGTGGATTATGTCATAAAGAAATTAAAAACGATGACACCGGCGCTTCATGAAACCTCATGAAGTATATATTAAAAGATGTTTTGAGCTTGCGCGTCTTGCAGGTAAAAAGACAGGGAATAATCCGATGGTTGGTGCAGTGCTTGTGTACAAGGACAAGATCATTGGAGAAGGATACCATCGCAATTTTGGCGGTCCGCATGCCGAAGTCAATGCAATTCATAGTGTACCAACTAATCTGAAAGTATATATCCCTGAATCTACCCTCTATATATCACTCGAACCTTGCTGTATCCACGGCAAAACGCCAGCCTGTAGTGATTTGATCATGAAATCCGGTATTAAGAAAGTTGTTGTTTCAACAATGGATCCAAATCCCAGGGTTTCAGGCAAGTCATTAGATCTCCTGCAGAAAAACGGCATTGAAACTATTTCAGGAGTATTGCAAAGAAAAGGAAAGGACCTTATACGACCATTTAAAGCACATCTCGGGAAGAGGCCATATATAACCCTGAAATTTGCTCAATCTTCTGATGGATATTTTGGAAAAAGAGGGAAGCAGATCTGGATCTCGAATAAATATTCAAAGATGAAAGTGCATCAGTGGCGTGCAGAAAATGATGGGATCCTGATAGGGTTTGAGACCGCCCGAATTGACAACCCGAAATTAACGACACGTTTGGTTAAAGGTGACAGCCCGGTCAGAATTGTTCTTGACGAAAACCTTGAGTTGGACAGGTCGCATCATCTGTGGTCAGATGAGCATGATACAATATTTGTTAGTTCAATGCAAAATTCAGATTCTATCCATAGAAACAAGCAATTCCTTGATGTTAAAAGAGACGAAAAATTCTTAGCAAACCTTCTTTTCTCCTTATTTGACAGAGGCATTAATTACCTGTTGGTTGAAGGAGGGGCTAAAACGATTAAAGCATTTGTAGAACACAATCTTTGGGATGAAGCACGAATCATTCGAACAGATAAAACACTTGGCGGCGGGATCAGGGCTCCTTTTATTCCGGGACAGGTATTTAAAACAGAAAATCTCCTTTCTGATAGAATTGAATACCTATATCCTCATTAAAGTGTTAAACTTATTTTAATTAACAGTATGATGGGTCACTGTGGATTGAAAAAGTAGTTACATTATTGTTTTTTTGAGGGAAATATTAATTCTTTTAATAAAGTGTATGACTAGATTTTCTTTGATAGCTCTTTTGCTCGTTATGTTGGGGACGATTGGTTTTGGCCAGTCTAAGGTCAATTGGTTGACCTGGGAGCAAGCTGTAGAGAAAAACATGAAGGAAAAACGTAAGATTGTTGTTGATGTATATACTGATTGGTGCGGATGGTGTAAAAAAATGGATAAGTATACTTTTCAGACCGAATTTATCGCTGATTATATCAATGAACACTATTATGCGGTTAAGTTCAATGCAGAACAAAAGGAAGAGATAAACTTCAATGGAAAAGTGTATAAATATGTATCAAGTTTCGGACGTCGGGGCTACCATGAACTCGCTTCTGAAATCCTGAACGGAAGAATGAGTTACCCGACAGTTGTCTTCCTGGATGAAAATCAAAATGTCATACAACCTATCCCCGGGTACCAGGATGCCCAAACCTTTGAAATGATAATGACTTATTTTGCAGAGAATCATTACCAAAGTGTGCCCTGGCAAAAGTTCACCCGTTCATTTAAGTCTCAAAATTATCCATCTGCACAACCTAAGCGGATAGTCCAGCCGGTAAGAAATAATTAAAAGCTAATCGCTCAGGCTTTTTTAACAAATTCGGACTTTAATCCCATTGATCCGAATCCATCAATTTTACAGGATATGTTGTGATCGCCGTCACTCAACCTGATGTTCTTTACTTTAGTTCCCGCTTTTATCGGTTTGGGTGCGCCCTTAACCGGAAGGTTCTTAATCACGATCACTGAATCCCCATCCATTAAGGTATTGCCATTGACATCTTTAACCACAGTTTTTGATTCAGCTAAAACTTTAGAAGGCGCCCATTCCTGTCTACATTCAGGACATTCATACAGATCTATGCCCTTTGAATACCCATATGG
>JAHHJO010000010.1:0-3431 GCA_018680275.1 Bacteroidia bacterium | reverse complement strand
CACCAAAGCAATTGATGAAAGTCGGTCGATGGGTGACATTCATCGTCATGATCATTGCAACTGTCTGGGCACCCCAGATTCTGAAATTTGATCAACTATGGGATTACCTTCAACAAGCGCTATCATGGTTCTGCCCACCGATAATTGCACTATTTGTTATGGGATTATTCTGGAAAGGAGCCAATAAAACAGGAGCCAAAGGAACAATAATCGTTGGTTCAATCATATCTGTTATATCTATTTTATTTAATGGTGCTGATTGGATGCCTCATTTTTTATACATGACAGGTATTCATTTTGCATTGTCTTGCCTGGGAATGTACGTTGGTTCTAAAATGGGAGAATCTTCAGATGAATCAGTAATCCGGGATATGGTTTGGACACCATCAGCCTATGCCGAGGAAACTGTCCTTTTAAAGCAAATGCCGATTTACAAGAATTACAGATTCCATGCTTTGATTCTTTTAATAATCACAGCTATTATTCTGATAGTATATTGATCAGTATTGTATAAATTTTAATCACTGTAAGTTTCCTCACAAATGATCGGAGACCATATTGAAACCAGGCCTGAATACCTCGATCTTGCTTCAGATGTTATTAAGATTTATCCTTTTCCTGTCGGTATAAATCCAAGACATGTTATATCCATCTCCGGCGAATCTGGCTGTGGGAAGTCAACCCTGGCCTTTTCTCTTCATACAATGCTATCACGTTATGGTATCCCCTCATATATATTCCATATGGATGATTATTTCTTATTCCCACCCCGGACAAACCACGAGACCAGGATGAGCGGAATTCACAATGTAGGCATACATGAAGTCAGGTTATCACTACTTGATTCCCATTTGACTCATGCAAAGTTCAGTGATGAAGTCTTCTCAAAACCCCTCGTCCATTATAAGGAAAATACAATACTCGAGGAATTTGTTTCAGCCAAAAAATACAGGGTAATTATTGTGGAAGGCACATATACATCCTTGTTAAAAAGTGTCGATACAAGGCTATTTATTGACAGAACCTATTTACAGACAAGACAAGCACGAAATGAAAGAGCACGCGATATTCTTAGCGCATTCAATGAATCTGTGCTTGCTATAGAACACCAGATAATTTCCAGGCATAAAGCGCTTGCAGATGTAGTCATTAATGATCAGAAAGAAGTATATCTAAATAAATAAGGGCCACCACAGGCAGCCCTTATATATTTATTATTTCTTGTTTTTATATTTTCACAAAGCTTTCCACCATACGCTTCCTGTTTTTCATAACTCTTATGTAATACATCCCTGAAGACAGTGCACTTACATCTACATTTGTTCTCCTGCTATTCATCTTCCCGGATATAAGCACCTTGCCAAGTCTGTTGAAAATAGCATACGTGAAATCATCATCCCCCATTTCATGATGAAGATGAATCCCCAATTCATAATCTACAGGGTTCGGAGCAAGCATGAATACTTCATCATCTTCTGGCTGTACGATATTTGTACATCCACCGCCTGCAGTTGTCTCGCAAAGTACAGTTACAGGGTTAGAAAGATCAAAGCATCCTAACAAACTATTCAGGTTGTTGCCTACTGTGATATTTTGCAGAACACCTTCATAAGCAATATGCCATACCAGGTAACTTCCTTGCCCGGTGCCTTCAAAATTATATGAATCACCACTCAGGACTTCAGTGATCACACCATCTTCATTGGTGATCAGCCAAATTGATGTACTGCCAACATTACCAAATAAATTAAATGACAAATTATCATCTGCACCATCATCTGTGCACAATGTGATTTCTGTAGAACCATCAGGAAGTGTTACTATGCCACCATTAGCCAGGCAATTGGGACAATCCGGTCCGGTACGCTTCAGTATTGTCAATGGATTAGAGAATTCATAACAACCTTCCAGGTCAGAAGTATTTCCGCCTGCTATCAATCCTTGCAAGCCGTTTACAAAACAAATCCTCCATAAAAAAACTGTTCCACTTCCGGTACCTTCAAAATCAAATAATGGTCCGTCCGGAAGATCGAGTATTGTTCCACTGGAATCAGTAAGTACCCAACTCACATTCGGTCCTGTTGTTCCTGTAGAAATGACCTGAAGGTCGTCAGCTACCCCATCATCAACGCAAACCTCATCACTATTCAATCCTGTCATTGAACTCAGTTCTCCGCCTGCCAACTGGCTTTCACAATCTGACAAAACCTTTATATCTTCCAAATCCCATATTTCGACAAAACCATTATTACCAATCGGACAGTAAGCCAGCAATTCAAAGCTGAAGGTTGTAGCCTCATAGATTGTAAATGCTTCAAGGTCAGAAAAATCAAATTCCTGTAAAGTATAATTCAAAGATGTAGGAACATCTTCCGTCCTGTATACTTCCTCACCATCTTTTAATACTCTCAAACCAAATCGTAATGGGTAATTATTAAGCCCTGTGGCTCCATCGATCCATTGAAATTCCAATGGTGCTCTTTCATAAAAACTCAAGCCTGAAATATTTCCAAAATTATTACTTCCTGGTTCGACAAGAATATCAAACCTCAAGGCCAACTCACTATCTTCAACAAAGTCACATGTTGTACCTGCAGTAATACATATAGCTGCTGATCCATTTAAACCGGGAGTGCATGAATGAATATTGGTTTCGGGATTTTGCCTGTATAAATGGTCTCCGATTACCGTGAGTTGACTGCATGTTGTATCGGCAGTTATATCAGCAGTAAATTCTGAATAGTCCATATTATCATCAGTTACTACAATCGCATTGCAACTATCAAAGTCAAAACAGACACTTGAAAATGAAGTTTCAGATACAAATTCAAGTTTATTCAATACCAGTTGATTGGAAATCTTGAAGCAACCAGACAAGTCAATAATGTTTTCTCCTTCCTCCAGCCCGCTGACTTCACCATCAGCATTTAAAAAGTAAATATGACAAATACCTCCGGCCCTGTCGCTGAAATCCAGTGTATCATTTTCCTGGATTTCAAGGATTAAACCTGATTCATCTGTCACAACATAATAACCGTCACCAGCAGTGTTTTCTGTTATAAAACTTAACAAATCATCATCTGAATCACTGGTGCAAATAATCTTGACAAATTCTCCATTTTCAAAACTGATTGCCGGTTCAGCTATCTCAGTCTTGATGACTGTGATTCCATTAGATAAAATATAACATCCTTCAATCAAATTGATATTCTCTCCGACATCTAAGCCGTTCACCGCTCCCAGGTAATTTATTTGATAGATATAACAAGTTCCTGCCTGTGCATTTGAAAAATCAAGAGGCGTCGACATCGGGATTTCAAGAATCTCGCCATTGCTATCTGTAATTATCCATGAAGTATTTCCATTCCCTTGATTTGTCTCAACAACGTTGATCAAATGATTTATACCTGTCCCTACACATAGAGCTATAT
>JAHHJO010000573.1:0-4399 GCA_018680275.1 Bacteroidia bacterium | reverse complement strand
GCATAGGCAGATAATTCTTGTCCCAGTGTCACAGGCGTTGCATCCATAAAATGGGTTCGTCCGATTTTTACGACCTTTTTGAATGCAGCTGATTTTTCTTCGAACCCCTCTTTCAGCGCTTCCAGTGCCGGAAGCGTCACATTGACTAATTTCTCATAAGCAGCAATATGCATTGCAGTCGGAAATGTATCATTGGATGACTGTGATTTATTAACATCGTCATTGGGGTGGAGTATTTTCTCCGCATCGGTCAGGGAACCTCCTTTAAGGACATGACCCCTGTTGGCGATGACTTCATTAACATTCATGTTACTTTGAGTTCCTGAACCGGTTTGCCAAACGACAAGGGGAAATTGATCATCCAGCTTTCCACTGAGGATCTCATTACAAACCCTGCCGATAAGTTGGGCTTTGGATTTACTTAATACACCCAATTCTGCATTGGTTTGTGCAGCCGCTTTTTTTAGAATTGCAAATGCCCTGATGACTTCTACCGGCATTTTTTGTCCCCCGATTTTGAAGTTTTCACTGGACCTTTGTGTCTGTGCTGCCCAATACTTTTCAACGGGTACTTTTACCTTCCCGATTGAGTCTTTTTCTATTCGATACTTTGTTGCCATTGCCTGTGTATTTTTGCCCAAATTTAACCAGTTTCAGTTCTTGAGGCTTGGAATTATTGAACTTTTCAGAGCAATTTTTATTAGAAATTATAGGAATTGTATTCTTTGTACTTTTGCATGCATACAATTCATTTATTTAGTAAACAAAAAAATATACTATATGGCTTTTAAACTACCGGATTTACCATATGCACATGATGCTTTGGAACCGCATATTGATTCAAGAACGATGGAAATTCATCATGGAAAACATCATGCTGGATATACCAATAAACTTAATGCTGCCATTGAAGGAACTGATCTTGACGGCAAGGATATCCTCGATATTCTTAGCAATATGGATATGGACAATACTGCTGTCAGGAATAATGGCGGTGGATTCTATAATCATGATCTTTTTTGGAAGGTTATGAGTCCTAATGGCGGAGGTGAACCAAGTGGTGATCTTGCTGAAGCTATCAATGAAGCTTTTGGATCCTTTGAAGAATTTAAAAGTGCATTTTCCGCAGCAGCCGGTACGAGGTTCGGATCTGGCTGGGCATGGCTTTGTGTAAAAGAAGGCGGTAAACTTGATGTTTGTTCATCAGCAAACCAGGACAATCCACTGATGCCAGGCATCGGATGTGGAGGTACACCAATCCTTGGTCTTGATGTATGGGAACATGCTTATTACCTAAATTACCAGAACAGAAGACCGGATTATGTCAAGGCATTTTTTAATGTTATAAACTGGGACGAAGTAAGCAGAAATTACAACGCTGCGAAATAACTTATAAAATCAGTATGAAGTATCTGGTACCCGGTACTTGATACTTTATACTGTACTTTAAAACTCAGCATTTCCAGGGAACCTTGGAAAAGGTATAACATCCCTGATGTTATTCATTCCTGTAATAAACTGGACTAGTCGTTCAAATCCAAGACCAAATCCGGCATGTTCACATGTACCATATCTCCTGGTGTCGAGGAACCAGTCCATTTCTTCCACAGGAATATCATGCTCTTTCATTTTTGATTCCAGGATTTCAAGTCGCTCTTCCCTTTGTGAACCTCCAACAATCTCTCCGATCCCAGGAAATAATATATCCATAGCCCTTACAGTTTTACCATCTTCGTTCATCCGCATATAAAATGCTTTTATTTCTTTTGGATAGTCTACAAGGATGACGGGCTTTTTAAAATGTTTTTCTACAAGATACCTTTCGTGCTCTGATTGGAGGTCAGCACCCCAGTCTTCGATGACAAACTGGAATTTCTTTTTCTTATTCGGTTTCGAATTCATCAGGATTCTGATCGCTTCAGTATATGTCAGTCTTTCAAAGTCGTTTTCAACGCAAAACTTCAATTTATCAATAAGCGGCATCGGTGAACGCTCATTTTGTGGTTTTTGTTTTTCTTCGTTTTCTAGTCGTTTCTGTAAAAACTCCAGATCTTCCTTGTGATTATCCAATACATATTGAATAACATACTTCAAAAGATCCTCAGCCAGATTCATATTGTCTTCAAGATCCGCAAAAGCAATTTCAGGTTCAATCATCCAGAATTCAGCAAGATGTCTTGTAGTATTAGAGTTTTCAGCCCGGAAAGTGGGGCCGAAGGTATATACATCAGAAAGTGCCAAAGCGCCTAACTCCGCTTCCAGCTGACCCGATACAGTCAGGTTGGTTTGCTTTTTGAAGAAATCCTGGCTAAAATCGACTTCGTTTTCCTCATTTATGGGAATATTATCAAGTGGCATGGTTGTCACCTGGAACATTTCACCTGCACCTTCTGCATCAGATCCGGTAATAATCGGTGTATGCAGATAGACAAATCCCCTGTCATTAAAGAATTTATGGATACCAAATGAAATGGAATGCCGCACTCTGAAAATAGCACCAAATGTATTTGTTCTGAATCTCAGGTGTGCAATCTCTCTTAGAAATTCCAGGCTGTGCCTTTTGGGTTGTAAAGGATATTTTTCAGGATCAGCAAGTCCCAGGATTTCGATATTATTAGCCTTTAATTCAACATGCTGACCACCGCCCTGCGATTCAACTATTTCACCCGTTGCTGAAATCGCAGCACCTGTTGTAATAGACTTTAAAGTTTCTTCAGGTAAACTTTCTTTATCTACAACGACCTGGAGCGTTGAAATACACGAACCATCATTAACTGCAATAAATTGATTGTTTCTAAAAGTCCGAACCCAGGCTTTTACAGTAGCCTGGTACGAAGTTTTGTCCGTATTAAGAATGGTCTTTATTTTTATCCTTTGTGGCATAGCATTCTAAAATTAAGCTGCAAAAGTAATCCATTCAGTCCAATTCTTAGCTTTCAAGGCTTGAAATTAGATCCAAAGTCTCTTCATAAACAGAATCCGGATTTAGATTCGACACGGGTGCGTATAATGCGATTTCGGCGTTATTGAACAATTCCTTTAGTCGATTTAACAGCGAAGTGTCAATTGTTCTCAATGAGAGATCATTAATTATTTCTGATTTATTCAGATGTAAGGCCGGAATATCATATTTGTCCGAGATATATTTTTTGAGGACGTATATGATTTCTTCATAAAATGCTTTCTTGTTTTCATCTGATTTGAATTGGTTCGCTTTGGAAAGTCTTTCCCTTGCAATTTTTAAAGCTTTATTCTTTCTGATGACTTCAGGGTCTCTTTTACCTGTTTTATTCAGATAGATATCATAAGCTATAATTGAAAATCCTGCCAGGATCAAAAAGGAGATAAACATCCAGTGTAAAAAAGACCCATATGGTTTCTCTTTTCTTTTTCTAAGTTTGGTCGTATTAAAAATATCTTCAAGTCTGTCTTCATTCGAAGGGCCGATTGTACGTGCTTCATTGCTTCCCTGGAGTACCGTTATGGTTGGAAGAGTTCTTGTAATTGATATGTATCTGTTGCTGTCCGGACTGAAGTAGCTGAATTCTGGCTTTATAGAATATTTCCCTGGTTTTTTTGCGACGATAAGGTATTCAAATGTCTTCCGGTGCGTAATTTGATTATTATTCGGAAATACCTGGTCTTCAATTGTATTTGGATCATACATTTCGAGACCCGGAGGTAAATTCCAACGTGGAGCGTATACTGTTTTGCTGTCTCCGTTTCCTGTTATTTGCATGTTTACAATGATAGCCTCATCGGTTGTTAAGCTCCTTTTTGCTGTATTGGCAGTCATTATATAGTGTCCAACTGCCCCTGAATCATAGATATCAGGATCCTGTGGACTGTTCTGCACGATAACGGTCATACCATCGACATTGACTCTTCTTGGTATCAATTGAGAAGAAAAGAAAAATCCCCGATTGCTGTTTTTTGAGGCTATTCCCAGATTGATATCTACCGGATCTATGGAGTAGGTTCCTGTCTGCTGCGGGAAAAGCGCAATCTTTTTTATCGATTTTGTATAGTATTCTGATCCATTTATAATTTCCCTTTTCAAAGAAGACCGGTCAGACTGAAGAGCTTGGTGGTAAAAGCCTTCAAAATCGTCTTCAGACAAGAAGTTCACTGACCTGACATCAAGTTTCGTATATAGTTTGTAGTCCAGAATGATTTGTTGCCCGACATAAGCCAGGGAATCAGACAATGTGGCTTGCACAAAAATCTCTTCCTGTTCAGATATTTCCTTCTCTGACCCTTGAACGACCTCAATAATGATAGGATCTGAATATAATCGTTGATTGCCAGAAATAATCTGTGCCCTATCAATAACCAGTTTACCGGATTTCCCAGGTCTTAAGGTATATCCAAAACTCATGGATTTACTGATGGCACCATC
>JAHHJO010000352.1:0-2252 GCA_018680275.1 Bacteroidia bacterium | reverse complement strand
CTCCACAAGGAAATTATTCGAATGGAAAAACAGGTAGGGATGTTTGTTCCTGAAAGCCGCACTTTTACTTTCCCTGTGTGTGCCATACAACCAATGTAGTTTCTTGGATTTCGCCCGTGGTGGTGATTTACTGTAATTTCTTCCACCGGAGACGATCTTATGCTTCCCGATGACATCAATATAATTCTTTACGAACTTTCTTCCTGAAACTTTTGAATCACAATCAAGAAAAAGAAGATTATCATAACTCGCTGACTTTGCCAGCCAGTTCCGTATTCGTGCCCGACCAAGGTTTCTTGACAACTCCGTATAATTAACACCAAAATAAGCCGCAAGCGGCGCGTTTTCCTTCCTGGTCTCCAGGTCAGAACCGTCATCAAAACACAATATCTCGAAAGTGATTTTTTCCTTCCTGCATTGTTTGTGCAAGGTGTCAACCAACTTCACGACATTGCAATTATATATCGGGATGAGTATCGAAAGCATACATACAAGAATACGGCAATTGATTTTATATCCATAAATCAAACAGCCTAAACCATGGCAAATCTTCAAATTGAGAGTCTTCTGGTATGATAAATGAAGATCGTGACGGGACTATTAAAAAGAGATATTATTCTGTCAAGAGTGAAACTGCAAAGGTTGCCACTACAGAAATAACCACCATAATAAATACGATCTTGAAGACTTTGAAGCTCTGTAAATAACTGTACCTCTTGGCCCAATACATTCCCATAATTGAACTGGCAAGGAGAAATATTCCGTAAAAAAGATACATTTCAATCCAGAAGAAAATGCGTTCAAACGATAGAAACGCCTTTCGGATACCGGAGGCATCGTTTACTGCTAAATTACTTGAAACAGCACCTGCTACCAAAAAGAAAATAACTGTGATGAAGAGATATCCAATTATGATTAAAACTGCAGGCCTTTTCATTTTTCAGATATTTATTAAAGTTGAAAGATGATCTGTAGTTAAGATTTTCATCCCGGCAATCAATTATTAAAAACGAATCATTATGTCAGTTATTTTAATAAATGACCCAAACTTTCTTTCTTGGTTTTTAGGTATCTTTCATTATTCTTGTTGGATTCGACCTCCAGCGGTATCCTTCCAAGAATTTTTATTTTACTATCATCAAAAGCGCCCAATTTATCAGGATTATTGGTCAGTACCCTGACTTTATTAATTCCAAGGTCTTCCAGTATGTGCAAAGCCTTCCGGTAGTTCCTGTAATCCGTCTTAAAACCAAGTGCTTTATTGGCTTCGACTGTATCCATTCCCTCATCTTGCTTATTGTATGCCTTTAATTTATTGATAATACCTATTCCTCTTCCCTCCTGTCTTAGATATATTAACAATCCTTTATCGGACTGTATACGTTTCATGGCAGCATCCAGCTGATTCCCACAATCACATCTTTGAGAATGAAATAAGTCTCCTGTAATGCATTCCGAGTGTATTCTGAGCGTGACAATATCATCAGGATCTATTCCGGGATGAACCAGGGCGAAATCTGGTGTATACTCAGATACATCAGACTTATATGCAATAATTTTAAAAGATCCCCAGTCTGTGGGGATGATCGCTTCAGCTTCCTTTGTGACTTTCTCGTTCATTTAATACATACGAATGTAAAGATATTAACTTAATGCTGTAGAAAATTGTTCAGGGTCTTGATCTATTAACTTTTAGAATTCATAAAAATATGACGGTATTCCGATATACTGCTCCGGTTTAGCAGAAATACCACGGAAGTAACAACAAAAAACTGGACCAGTCCATATAGCCCGTAACTCATGCCATTATGAATACACAGGTATTCCACCAAAAAGATTAATCCTACACAGACCAGGGGAATCCCTAAAATATCTTTGTAATTGTAATCAACATAAATGGCCTTTTGACCAGCAATATAAAATAAGACCCCAAATACTATATTGACAATAAGAACAGACCATAATACACCGCTGACACCCAACCAAGGCACCAGTTTTATAAGTGCAAAAACAAATACAACAAGGCTGATAAAGGATAATGCCGTCACCATGAATGATTTTTTCCGGTATACAAGATGCTGGTAAAACATTTTACCGTAGACCAGGGTATAAGCTACAACGGCAGCAAAACTTACAAATGGTATAATTTCATAATAATCCTTATTCGTCGTAATCAAGTTTATATTGCTGCCTACGAATATAACAAGGGGAAGCGCGAGTAGCGGCGTGTTAACGATAAGCCTGGTAAGTAA
>JAHHJO010000374.1:0-4150 GCA_018680275.1 Bacteroidia bacterium | reverse complement strand
GGGAATGATACAGGTATTATTTCCAGGCACACGGAGTTACTTATGCATTTGATTAACAGGGAACTTCAGAAAAATCCGGGTCAAGAAATGGATGAACTGGTGAATACTTCATTAAATGAATTCTCAGATCTCTTAAATGTAACCGGAGAAGATACAGAGCCCTTTCAAAATGAGCTCAACCTTATCAAGGAACAGATACCACAAAGTGGGAAGCTCATAAATTATACAGAAAAAACAGTTTTCCTACTACTTGACGCTGCGCTTAATGTCCAGTCTGACAAAAGCCAAAAAATACAAGTCCAACGAATCAGGAATTTGTCTTTCCAGTTAAACAACCTTATTGAAGTTGAAAAAAACAAATCAGGGAGCTCCCAGTTTTCAGACCAGGCGAAAGGCTCACTTCCAATAGCAGAAACATTGTTGAAATTTGATGCGCTGGCTGACTTGCAACCAAAAGAAGGATCCGAGTTAATGAATCCAAAAAGGTTTGATCGAATTACATCTATCCTGAAAACACTGAACAGTTCTCAAAAACTATTTGGTAAAAAAGCATACCTGTTTTTCGAGGAAGGAATGAACAACCATTTAAAGAATATTCAAGGTTTGTTTGACAAAGCTGAAATCGTTCCTGTAACCAAAAACAATGCAGTAGAAAAACTGAGATCAACTTTCGACCGGGAAATAATCAGCTTCATTGATCTTATTAAGGCATTACGAATTGCTGAACTTGAACTAACAAATAACTACCTGGAAGATATACATGATGACTATTTTGACCACTTTTCATGGAGGGATTTCACTATGGCAGAATTGAATGCCTGTCCATTCTTTGTTTTATTTGCAGAAGATGGCGTACTCTCCGACACTGAGCATTCAAGTTTATCAAGCTTAATCTCTGCGAACTATCCGGTTAATATTTTTTCTTTCAGGAACGAAGCTTCGAGGAACAGTAAAGACTCGATTTGGGGAAAAGATGAATACTTACACAAACATGAAGAGGTCGCTGCCATGATGCTGGCATACAAAAACATTTATGTACTTCAAACCTGTGGAATAAAACCTGCTCGGATGTACGATTCGATCTCCAGGGGACTGACTTCGTATGCGCCATCATTTATACACATCCTTAATCCCGCAGATGAGTTTACTGACAAACCATACCTGTGGGCCAGCAGTTCAATTGAATCCAGGGATTTTCCGCTCTTTACATTTCAAGGATTATTGGGGACTTCATGGGGAAGCCGATTCAATATAGATCATAACCCGCAGGCTGATACAACATCTCCTTTCCATACAGTCAGGTATGTCGATGAAAATGGTGAAGACCAATCATTGAATTTGCAATTTACTTTCGCTGATCAATACTATCTTTTGGAAGCATCACGAAGACATTACAAAATTGTGCCTTCTGCTTTTTGGAGTGATCATCTTATCCCATTATCGGAATATCTCAAAAAAAATAACGAAGAAAGCCTGGCAAAAATACCATTCATATGGATGACCGACGAAGATCATGTACTTCATAAAGTTGCTATAGACTGGACCCTGGTCGTGGCATGCCAGGAACGTCTGGACTTCTGGAGATTTCTCCAGGAAAACAGTGGTATCAATAATGTTCATGTCAAAAAAGCTTTAGATAACCTTAAGCTTGAAATGAGGGAAGTATTTGAATTTGAAACCAATCAACTGAAAAAAGAACATGCCGCAGAAATAAAAAAAATCAAAGATGAGGAATCTGATAAGGTCATAGATAATCTTGCCAATGTATTACTTGATCTGGATGTTGACAGTTTATCAATCCAGGAAAACAATCAAACCATTGACACAGATCCTGATATTGCTGACCTGCAGGATCATACACTCCCTGACAGCAGTAAAGAAGAATCGATCCAGGAAACCCAGAAGGAAAACACAGACATGCTTGTTCAGGATCCTTATATAGAAACAGCTATGTGCACGGCTTGTGATGAATGTATAGGCATCAATAATAAGATGTTTCGTTATAATGAAGACAAACTGGCTTATATAGCAGACAGTTCTGCCGGAACTTACAGGCAACTTGTAGAAGCAGCAGAAGCATGTCCGGTTGGAATTATCCATCCCGGTACACCAGCAAATCAAAATGAACCAGACCTGTCTGAATTGATTGAACGGGCAAATAAATTCAATTAGGATAAATGATGGCTGAATTTCTCATACCGCTTTCTATTATAACCGGCTTAGGATTGCTGTTTGGGATAATTCTGGCTTTTGCCTATACGAAATTCAAAGTTTATGAAGACCCAAGACTGGATGTGGTCAGTGACCTGTTACCTGGCGCTAATTGTGGCGCATGTGGCGAGCCTGGATGCAGGGCATTCGCTGAAAAAGTAGTTTCCAATGAGGTCAATCCTTCAAAATGTACTGTAAGCTCTACTTCAGGCATACAGCTTATAGCGGATTACCTTGGCGTAGAACCTGATGTTGAAGAAAAACAAGTCGCCAGGCTCCTATGTGCCGGAGGAATCAATGAATCTCGTAATGTTGCCCGGTACGATGGTGGTTTGACAACCTGCAGAGGAGAAGCGGTGGTCGCGGGAGGCATAAAAGAGTGTTCCTGGGGATGTCTTGGACTTGGTGACTGTGAAGTAGTTTGTGATTTTGATGCGATCCGAATGAATTCCAACAGTCTTCCGATCGTAGATGCTGAAAAATGTACTGCCTGTGGTGACTGCGTGGAAATATGCCCAAAAGGACTGTTTGAATTAATGCCGGTAAGTCAACAACTAATTGTTCAGTGCCGTTCACTTCTTGAAGGTGAACAGGCTATTTCTTCCTGCAGAGTTGCATGCACAGGATGTTCTCGTTGTGTTTCTGACTCAGCACCCGGGGTTATTAAAATCAAACACAATCTTGCTGTTATTGACTATGAATTAAATCATCTGACAAGCAGGACCTCCATAAAAAGATGTCCGACTGATGCTATTGTCTGGCTGGAAGGAATAAATCAATTCGAAAATCAAAGATCATTTGACTTGCCTTTGGGAAGAGTTGAAATACCATTTAACCAGGAAGAATATTACCAATAAATTGACAATATGAAAAAGGTCAGTGAAAGGTTGGCGTATAAAATAACTGAAGGATACCAGGCTCCATCACTTTCAGACGTGCAGGAAGAGACCAATATCTTTTACAGGAAGGTTAAGGTCATGGAAACGGGGAATCTTTCATTTATCCTGGGAATGTCATCCAGTGGTTTGAGAACCACTGCCTATCTGGATCGTCATATGTTGTTGAATAATATCAACAGTATCACGATGGCTTCAAGGTGGCATTTGCCTGTAATTATCAATACATCTGTACATTCATCTTCCTGTAAAGATTCAAATTCCCATAATTTTTACAATGCCATAAAAACTTTGCAATCTGCGGGTTGCTTTCAATTCGTTGCTTTTTCGGCACAAGAAGAAATCTACCTGACCTTAATTGCCTGTCGGGTATCGGAACTCTCTTTGATACCTGGTATTGTGATTGCTGATTACACAAGCAAGAATGGAGAAATTCCGGAATTCCCATCTGATAAAAAAATACGGACATACCTTGGTAATCCAGATGATCAGATTGAGTGCCCTACCCCGGCACAACAAATAATATTCGGAACACATCGACGAAGAGTCCCTTCCTGGTACAATTACGATACTCCGGTCCAGCTGGGTTCTTTAAAAAACTCCAAGGACCTCGCTTATGAAAATGCTGCCAGGAAAAAATTCTTTCAGGAACATCTTGATGATACCATTTCACAAGCTTTCAGCGAGTTCAATGATATATTCGATATTGACATCGAACCAGTAAGCGGTGGATTAAAAAATCCTGCTGCAATAATAAGTTACAGTGGCAGAATTAATGAGATGATCCATGAAAAAGGATCAGATCTGGATAAGACTGACTTTATAAAAGTCAGACAAATTCATCCGTTGCCAAAAAAGAGTATAAAAAAATACATTGAAAGAAGGAAGTCTGTCACGGTATTGGAGGATAGTGGATTTATCGCTTCCGGACATTCATTGATTTCCAGGGAAATAGCAGACATTACTAAAGAATCTTCCTTGAAATTCTACTCGGCGGGATTCAGTCCTGACCTTACTCACTCTTCACTTGTTGACGCAGCAAA
>JAHHJO010000246.1:0-3822 GCA_018680275.1 Bacteroidia bacterium | reverse complement strand
GGTCTAATGATATAAAAGATATTTTTTTCTTTTCTCTTTGTATGCATTTAATCCTTCAGCCCAGCTTAATCTGATCTCATCTTCTGATTCACCGCTGAGGATTTGGGATTTCAGCTTATCCGTACCTGCTAGTTTATCAAAGAAATTATTATCGTTGAAGAACGGAATGTTTTTCTCTTTAGCAAGCTTATGATACTCAATTAAATACGAGAAATCCAGCCTGTCTGGAGGAGTTGAACTTCTTAGATCATGTCCGTAACATCTTTTACCATCGTGCTTTGGATATTTTGCACCCTCATTTGGAAACGGTGTGAAACTATAGTCCATCCCGTTAAAAGCCGGGTGTCCAATATGTTGAAATGGATGATTGGTACCCCGTCCTACACTAATGCTTGTACCTTCGAAAAAACAAAGTCCTGGATAAAGTACGATCGATTTCTGATTGGGAAGATTGGGTGATGGCCTGACCGGCAAGACATAAGCGTTATTGGCTTTGTAATTCAGGACCGGAATCACCTCGAGATCACATTGCATTCCCTTTTCAAGCCATTGCTCTCCATTGATCATCATAGCATACTCCCCTATTGTCAAACCATATAAAACGGGAACCTGGTGCATGCCTACAAAACTGCTGAATTCAGGATCCAGGACAGGGCCATCTATGATATGCCTGTTTGGATTCGGTCGGTCCAGAACCATTACAGGTATATCATTCTCCGCTGCGGCTTCCATTACATAATGCAAGGTAGAAATGTAGGTATAAAATCGAACGCCTACGTCCTGGATGTCAAAAATCAGTAAATCAATTCCTCTGAGTTGTTCAGCCTGAGGTTTTTTGTTATTTCCATAAAGGCTCACGATTTCAATACCCGTTTTATCATCTATTGAATCATCCACTGTTTCCCCGGCATCTGCTGTCCCCCGAAAGCCATGTTCAGGGGCAAATATTCTATTGATATTAAAGCCAGCAGAAATAAGAGTATCAACCAGATGTTTGTTTTCTACCATGCTTGTCTGATTAACAATTATTCCCAGGGACTTGCCTCCCAGCTTGTCAAAATAAGCAGTAGTATTCTCGGCACCTGGTGTTATTCTCCCGTTGAAAACTTTTTTATCTTCATGATTTGAAATACATGAGAATAACACTAATGTATAAAATGCTAATTGTAAGATAGTTTGCAACATATCCGCAAGTTAATCAATGAAAAGGAAATATGCAGTCGTCGATCTTGAAACAACGGGAGGAATTCCCAAACGTGATAAAATCACTGAAATTGCGATTGTCTTGTTTGATGGAGAAAAAATTATTGGAGAATTTCAGTCCCTGATCAATCCTGAACGTTCCATTCCGCCGAATATTACGAGGATCACAGGCATCACAAATGATATGGTAGAAGATGCTCCTAAGTTCTACGAAGTTGCCAAAGAAGTTGTTGAGCTGACTGAAGGATGCATTTTTGTTGCTCACAATGTGCGTTTCGATTATCATTTTCTTAGAGAAGAGTTTAAAAACCTTGGATTTACATTTACAAGGAGAAACCTTTGTACAGTAAAGCTTTCAAGAAAAGCCTTCCCCGGATTAAAATCATATAGCCTGGGAAACTTGATTAGCTATTTTAAAATAGATGTACAAAACAGGCACAGGGCCTACGATGATGCCTGGGCTACTTCAATCATCCTGGGTAAAATATTTGAACAACAAAGAACAAAAAAAGAGGTCAATGCTCTGGTCACCGAAAGTATCAAACTGACAAAACTGCCTCCTGCATTATCAATAAAAGATATCGAGAATCTTCCTGCAGCATGTGGGGTTTATTATTTTTCAAATAAGAATGATCAGATTATATATATCGGTAAAAGCATCAATATCAGGAAGCGAGTCAAGCAACATTTCTCAAAACATACTTCTAAAGCAGACAAACTCTTGCATGATGTGACAGGCATTTCTTTTGAGATCACAGGGAGTGAATTGTTGTCACTCTTAAAAGAGTCAAGGGAGATCAAGGAAGTCCGACCCGTCATAAACCGTGCCCAGAAAACCAACAGGTATAACTTCGCTATTGTCAGAGGTGAAGATAAATCTGGTTACTACAGGTACGAAATTACCAAGGCTGATAAAACAGACGATGCATTATCGTATTATGGTTCCAGGAGGAGTGCCCAGAACCATATTGCACAAATTACAGGCGCATTCGAATTATGCAAGAAAATCAATGGATTGGATAAATCAAAGACTGCTTGTTTTGATCTTGGTATCGGAAAATGTACCGGTGCTTGTATTGGAGATGAATTTCCCAATACTTATAATGAACGCTTCATTGAAAGTCTCCAGGTCGTAAACAAAATTTTCGAGGACAATTTTATGCTTTTTGAACAAGGGAGAGACTTTGAGGAGAAGGTCGCTTTCCTTATTGAAGATGGACATTATCGCGGAGCTGGTTATATTACACTTGCAGATAGTCAATATGGAATAGAAGAAATCAAAGAGTGTATCAACTATGAAAAACTGAATCCTGAAGCTGATCTTATTATCAGGAATTACCTTTGGACGAATACGGATATTGAGTTGAATTATTTTTAAATTATCATTAACCCTTAGTTTACCTCTAAATCCCCTGGAAGGGATCTTAACTTGTATTGTATTTACCCCTACCTCTAAAAGGGACTTTGTTTTTTGGGAAGAGGTTCTCCCTCAAGGGAGTTAGAGGGTGAGCGTAGGCGTAAAATTGTTAGTCCCTAAATCCCCTGCAGAGGACTTGATCAACAGAAATTACCTTTAAGATATTCTTCAGCTAATATAATTTCTATTCGATTGTCCAAAATCAAGTGGTGGCGCGTAGTAATGCCGTCGCGGTTTAGAATACGTAGTATCAGGAAAGCAAGCATTATGAAGCTGAGGGAATTTAGTGGAGGAAGAAGTACATTTTTTTGAACAGTATTCCTGCTCGACGCATATTTTTACCGTTATGGTGTCAGGCGGGTTGGATCCTTTTGTTGCCGGACAATAGAACAAAAAGAAATATTAATTACCATTTTTATTCTAACTTAATAAGCTCTTAAACACAATCAAATGAAATATCTTTTTACAATAGCCCTTATTATGAGTCTCAATCCATTAAATAGCCAGGACAATAATCCCGAGAATGACTATTATTATCAAATCCCTGACTACCCTGTCGAGTACAACGAATTCACCGTCGCCGCCCGCATGATTGATGGCCTCGGTCATCGTTACTACTGGGCTTCCAAAGACCTGCGTGAAGAGGACCTGGAATTTAGGCCTACCGATGATAGCAGATCAACCAATGAAACCTTAACGCATATATATGGCCTCTCACGAACTGTTTTGTATACAGTGCTCAACAAGGAGATCACCCGATCCAATGATCATGACAGCTGGGATTACGAAACCAAAAGAATCAAAACACTGGAGAACATCAAACAAGCAAGCGAAGCAATAAAGGATTATGAAAACCTGGATATGGAAAACATGAAGATTACTTTCAGGCGGGGCGACAACACATCTTCCTACCCTTTCTGGAATCTTCTCAATGGTCCGCTAGCTGATGCCATGTGGCATACCGGACAGGTTGTCAGTCACAGGCGGAGCTCAGGCAATCCATTTGATTCGACAGTGAGTTTGTTCAGTGGGAAGAAAAGGGAGTAAAAAGTATGTGCTATCAAACATCGTCATTTATTCTTTATGGTTCGTGTTTTTCCAATTAAGACATAATACAAGCTGTATCTTTAAACAGTCGAAAATCAATAGAATTAAAACTCCAATTAAAATTATGTATAAAAATAAATTGAGCCACTCAATAA
>JAHHJO010000063.1:0-7142 GCA_018680275.1 Bacteroidia bacterium | reverse complement strand
GGTATGATAATGTCATAGACGGTTTCTGCTCAGGACGAATATTCCTGGCCCCATTATTTGAAGGCATTGGCCAGCAAAATAAAATCCTGGAAGCAATGGCAATTGGAATACCCGTTGTAACAACTCCTGATGTTGCCAAAGCCCTGGGAATGGAACATGGTAATCAATTACTGGTTGCCGATACAGCCAAGTCATTCAGTGATTGTATACACCAATTCTTAACAGACAAAGATTTCACCATCGGGATGATGGACAGAGCTCGCCGTTTTGTCAGTCTGAATTATGAATGGCATGCCGTATGTCAACCATTAATAAAACTTATCCAAGGCTCTAAAGATTAATATCATATATTTATTTTTACAATATAAATTAAAATCAACCGCCATACACTATGAAAAAGATTAATGAGCCTTACCCATTGAATGATGTTTCAGAATTCCATGAAACATTCGATCTTCCTATTTGTCCTGAACCGCTGATACCTTCACCGGACCGCTGCCGATTGAGAATCAACCTTATCGAAGAGGAACTCGAAGAATTGAAAGAAGCGATCAAAGATGGTGATATCATAGAAGTGGCAGATGCATTTTGTGATCTCCAGTATGTATTATCCGGTGCAATCCTGGAATTCGGACTAGGCGACAGATTTAAAGCCTTGTTTGAAGAAGTACAGAGATCGAATATGAGTAAAACATGCAAAAGTATGGATGAGGCATTGGCGACTCAACTCCATTACGAAAAGAGGGATGGAACGGTATCAGAAATCATTCACAGGGGTGACGAGTTTATTGTATATCGAAAAAAAGATGGTAAAGTCCTGAAGTCCGTTAACTATTCAAAAGCAGATCTGACTCAATACTTGTAATTCCTAAAGTGAAAGTATCCTTTGCTTTAATTCGCTTTCTTTAATAAGACTGGGATTTATGGAAATATCTAAACCGTTATCAGTGATAATGACCTGGTTCTCTGAAAAATAATATTGGTCCTCTATCTTTGAAATTGTAATCAATTTTACGCCACCGCCTTCATGCAACATTAATTCACTGGAACAAAAAGATGGGTTGTAGTCATCACTATTCATCCTGGTTATAAAATTAAAATCGGAAGACAACAGGTAGACTAGGGTATTGGATTTATCAAATTGATCCGGCACAGATATACAGAATTCGAAGTCTCCTCTTGTATTGTTAACCGGTGATGCCAGGCTATACCAGCCTGGCTTACCAAGCTCGAATTCATAACCATATTCAATAGTTTCTGTGCCATCCGGAGAAGTACTCGTCCATCCTGTGTAAGAGAAATCATCCACCAGTCCATCTATATTGTAGTCAAATACCAGCTTATTTTGATTGACCATACCTCGTCCAAGTACCAATTCTTCAACGGGTTCCTGGCTGGGCACCCTGACAACAAGTTTTTCACCTGTCTGAAGATCAAGACTGTTTGAGTTCAAACTTGCATCAACATAAATGCTGTAAAAAGGAGAATATATTTTATCTCCGGTATAATGATCATTGTTGTGCAGCATAAAATCCGCGTAGTTCTTCATTTCAATCAAATGCAATTGATAAGAAATATCTGAAGCTTCTGCTTTTGAAAGGAAGGTTCCTGATTCAACAAGGAGTTGCACATTATAGTCAGTTACAATTACATGATCTTCTCCATTATCGATCTGTAGTATGTCAGATGTGCTTGGTATTAATGATTTCAGTGATTCTAAAGGTCCTTCTTCATCATGTGGAATGAAAAACTCGGAATCTTCATAACATGAAAACATTAAAATGCTAAAGAAGAACAAAACCAGAAATCTCATATTTATTTGGATTTTATACTGCTTAGATACATCAGGAATGGTTTGCGCTGCTTGATTACTTTATAATCGGTATTTAATGCCGGTCATAATACCAAGTTTAGTGTATTCTTCATTAATCTGGTTGGAAGGCAGACTAAAACTATTTGGATAATACCTGAAATTTGCTCCTGCATAGAATGAAAATGATTCATTCAAATCAGCTTCAAGATTCAATCCTCCTGTATAACTGAATCCTATATTGGTTTTAAAATACGAGTTATCATTATTACTGCCAGAACCGTATGCAATTGGAAAATCATTCAACCCCAGCATATGTCCTTTATTCGAAGATGTGATATTTATCAGAACACCTCCTTTTAAACTCAATCTTAGTCTTTCACTTATTGGAAATTCATATCCTAGTACAAGTGGTATGTCTATTTGGGTAAAACTATTGTATGTGGTGACTTCATTGAGACCAGTTTGTTGTACAATCATTGTATCTGTCTGAATAATTGTATCAATATCATTCAGAATCATTGTATCAATTGTGATCACAGTACTATTCTTAATGGCATTCTCGTCACGGTGATGAAACTTTATATTGATCCGGTCAACAGCAAGTCCTGATTCAGCAATGATACCGTTATCGAACATATATCCAACTCCGAGTGTCGCAGAAAATGAATATGCAGAAGATTCAGTAGTTCTTCGTTTTTGCAGATACTCAATAAATTCAGCATTCTTGGCATTCAGACTTTGAAATGGAATGTCCGAACTGTATTGGGCATATAGATAAAACCCCGGGTGATATATATTAAAGCTGGGACACTCAGACCCTGTATTCAAGCCGAAAAGTGAAGGGGATTTGAGATCCCTGAACTCTCCACCTGAGTTCAATGTATTCCACCCATACTCACTGGACTTTACATGATCTGATAATACCGGTGTATGCTGTAACATATTCCGATGATTATCTCTTTCAGCATTGATAGCACTTTCAGTATTCAAAACACTGGAATTCAAATCTGCTTCAGACTCAGTATGAAATAAGACATTAGTCGATTGAATGTCGGTGCTCTTAGAAAAATGGATAGGGGAGAGACTGAACCCGAACGACATTCTTTCATTATCAATACTGGCTACTGGAAAAGCATCACCCGACGAAATAACATCCAATGTTTCGAGTAAGCGTGATTCATTTAGTGTGTGACTGTTTTCAAATTGATATACAAGGAAGGCTGGTAGAAAAAGGAAAGGCAACAGGAAGAAGAACCAGTACCTCGAATGATCTCTGCGCGGAATAATCCTGGCTTCTATAGCTTCCCATAAGCCATCGGAAACTGACATCTCAGCATCGATGAGTTTTTCTCTGATATTCTTGTCAAATTTGTTCAACCAGCCAGTTTTTGTATAGTCAATAATTTTTCCTTCAACATTTTCCTGGCTTTCACCAGTTGAGAACGGGAAGTACTTTCACCAATTCCCAGCAACTCTGCAATATCTTTATGACTATATCCTTCTATAACATAAAGATTGAATACAGCTTTATAGCCATCGGGAAGGGTTTGAACCAATTTGAGGATTTCATCCCGGCTCATTTCCTGAATGACTGTCGGACTGTTATCAAATAACTGATGCTCTCCGATTTCGGAATAAGCATATTTAACAACATACCGTTGTCTGTATTTCAAAGCAGTATTGATCATGACACGCTTCATCCATGCTTCAAATGACCCATGTCCGCTATACAGATGTAATTTATTGAAGACTCTTACAAAACCTTCCTGCAGGATGTCTTCTGCTTCACTTCTGTCCCTCGCGAATCGATAACATAAAGCCATTAATTTACCTGAGTAAGCGTTAAATAATTGCTTGCATGCCAACCTGTCCCCTTCAAGGCAAAGGCCTATAAGTTCCTGTTCTGTATTATTATTTAGGAAAAATGGGGACATTTAACTGATTCAATATATTATAAAAGATACTATAAGTTACGATTTTGCTGCCTCAGTATCAACCTTCTTCGTCGATGATAGCATCATCAATGATTTCGTTTCCGTCACCATCAAGGTCTTCGAAGCCTGCAACGGGCTCCTGGCTGAGGATCTGATCTTCCGATTTGCCTGTTTCATGTATTGTGATCTTTCCTTCTGAAAAAGCATCATATTGTCCTGAAGCGAATTTGTCAGCTTTTGAAAAGAAATCATCCGTTCCTTCAAGCAGAGATCCGCTGGCATCCAGATCTTCTTCTGCAAAATCTCGTTTAGGTTTTGCCTTTTCTGCTTCAGCCCATGCCTCTGCCTTGTCCATTGTTTCATCCAATTTCTCTGATATTCTTTCCGAAGCTTGTTTTGCTTTTTCAAATATATCATCCTTCACTTCTAGTACTTTTTCACCAACTGACTCGCTTACCGTTTTTGACTTTTCGAGTAAATCACCGCCTTTTTCAATCACTTTTTCACCAACCTTTTCAGAAATATCAGAAGCTTTCTCTAAAATATCGCTTCCGGTAGACATCACTTTTTCTCCGACTTCTTCAGTTATATCCGCAGCTTTCTGAACGACAGGGCTCTCAGCAATTTCATCCTTAACGTCAGAAATTTTCTCCTTGGTCCTTTCAATCAAATCCGCAGAATTCTCAAGAATAGAATCCTTCAGGCCGGAGGTTTTATCTTCAATGATATCACCTGTTTTTTCAGCGACCTCTTTCGTTTTATCAATGATTTCAGAACCGCTTTCCATGACGAAATCGGTGGTTTTTTCTGTGACCGTTTTTCCGACTGCAGTCGCGCCAAAAATTATTTTCTTTAAATCGTTTAAAATTCCCATAATTGTATTATCTCTTTGAATACTAAAGCTACCAAAAAGTGCCTTAAAACATTTAAATAAAACACAATTATTCCACTGAGTATTTTATTTAGACTTTAATAATTACTTTCGATTCTTTAGATTGTATGCGAATATGGATAGTTTATCACAAGTACAACAGGAAATTAAATCGACATTGGAAGAGTATGAATCTCTTAAAAATGTCGAATCCCATATCAACGAAATTGAATCTAAACTCAAACTTGCGTACAACAATTTAAAAGAATTAAGCAAGAGACTGGATAAAGAACTTAAGGATATAGAAAATCTGGAAGGTATAAGCCTTAAAGGTCTGTTCTACAAAACCTTAGGGAACAAGGAAGACCAGATGGATAAAGAGCGCCAGGACTATCTTGAAGTCTCTTTGAAATACAAGGAGTATAAGAAGGAGATCGAACTCATGGAGTTTGAGCATAAGTTGCTAAGAAAAAAGCTTAATAATCTTCCAGAATTGAAAATCAAACTCGAGGACTTAAAAAAGAAAAGAACGAACGAGATTCTGAGTAGTCCTCAAATACATCTAAGAAATGAATTCCAGGAAATATTAAGGAAAATGGATACTTCCATTTTATTGAACAGGGAACTTGAGGAAGCCATTGAAGAAGGTGAAAAAGCTGTTAAACTCTTGGCTGTGGTCAGCTCTTATTTAAGGAAGGCAGGAAAATGGGGGCAATGGGATATGGCAGGAAAGAATAGGAGAGGAGCCTATATGAAGCACCAGACTATTGATAAAGCATTAAAGGAATTACCCAGGGCTCAACACCAACTCAATATCTTTACCCGGGAATTAAAAGATCTTGGAGAAAATAATATCAATTTCAAATTGAATATGGTTCAGTTTAACCGCTTTACAGATTTTTTCTTTGATAACCTGATATCAGACTGGATTATCCAGCAGCGGATAAAAAGTACAATAAACAATATCGAATCGACCAGGGATCATACACAAAGAATTTTATTGAACCTTAAGCAGGAAAAAGAGCATAATGACGCACGATTTGCCTCTTTAAATGATGAAAAAAACCATATCCTTCTAAGCTAATACGGTATTTTCATATTATTGCATACGTAATGATTTATAAATGGAAAAGAAAAAAATAGAAAAACTCTTTAAGTACAGGCAACTTCCTGTGATGATGCAAACCATGCCTAAAGAGGAAAGAAAAGCTTTAAACAAGAAACTAGTGAAACTCCAGAGTGCTATTTATGCTCTTGATTTATACCTGGAAAGTAACTGGAAACTTTCAGATGAAGCATTGAATAACTACTGGAATGAGATCAACTCAAGAATGGATGAGTTGGGTGTGTCCGCAGATGGAAGAACAAAACTTACAGCCAGTATAAAGAGATACCAGTTGCATGAAAGTCAGATCAGGGAAAACAAATTACCTACAAGACTGGATCCTGAATACTATTATTATTATAAATCGTGTGATGTGAGACTCATGAGAAACCTGATCTACAGGTTTACGCCTCAACTGGCAAAATCTGAAAGTGCAACAGATTGGCGATACTATGATCTAATTACAGAGATTAATGATGATATAGGCGATCTCTATGAGGATCTGGATACAATAAATGGAAATTTATTCATCATCAAAATTTTTGAAGAAGGATTGGAAGAATCCGTGAAATTCTTTTCTGATTTTCTTGATGATATATTATTGAAATCTATAGAAAGATTCAGGTCAAAGTCGAAGGAAGAACTACGTTACATCTCTAATTTAACTTTTGTGCGCTATGTAGAGACCAAATCACTGCTGAATCAGATGAAAAACGACATTGAAAAGAAAGGGATAAGCAGTAAAAAAGTAATGATTAAAAAACTAAAGAAATTGAAAAAATCACAATAGCAGTAATTAAAGTTTGCCATTTCATTAGAAATCTGACTTTTTATTTTTACAAAAATTTATTTTTCAAAATGTATTTACAAACTAACTGAATTATTGTATATTTGGAATACTAATGGAAGTTGTTCTATAATGATTGGCTAGTGTCTGGGTAGCTGTACTCGGCACTAGTTTTTTTTATGCTCATGCCAAAAGAAAATGATTCATCATTTACATTCCAATCTCTCATTTAATTTTCCTTTTTCAATCCTGGAAACATAGACTTCGTTCTTTTAGATTGGATTTTAGTCAATGCACTTAAATTGGTATTAATTAACAAATTCAATCGATCATTTTCAATCCCTTTATTTTTCCTATAATTTATATTATGTTAAATAGGATTTGAGACTTGCCTCTATTGATTGATTTGTAACTTTGGCCTACACTTTTTTCTATTGAAGCTGAGTATATTAATATTGGAACCCTATTATACCGGATCTCATAAAAAATGGGCTGACGATATTGATAACCATAGTGATCACACAATCGAACTAATCACTATGCCTGGTAGATTCTGGAAATGGCGTATGGAAGGATCTGCTATCTACTTATCTGAAGTAATGAATTCCAGGAAAGAATTACCGCATTTGGTT